>NZ_JBDGML010000028.1:0-14659 GCF_057655195.1 Arthrobacter sp. Soil_N43 | reverse complement strand
ACCCGCCCACGCAGGAACCGCGGCCAGGGCTGTGCGGTCAACCACGCTGCCCGGCCTGCCGTCCGGCGCGCAGAGAACGACGGCGGGACCGCCGTCGGCAGTCAGCTGCCGGACGTCGGCCACTGTCGCGGTGTCAGGGAGGCCGACGGCCGGCTCGGCCAGCGCCGCGGCGCTGACCAGATGCAGCCTGCTGCGCAGGCGGCCCTGCTGGATCGACGCGGACGCCCCCATCCACAGGAACCCGCATACCAGCACCGTAATGAGCAGCATGCTTGTGTCCGGCCTGCCGCCGCGCAGCAGCGGAAGGGCTATGAACCACACCACCAGGGCGATGACAATGACGCGCCCGCCCCATCCGGCGGCAATGGTGCCCTTGGCGTGGCTCCCGGTGGCCTTCCAGACGGCGGATTCCACCAGCCGGCCGCCGTCGAGCGGCAGCCCGGGAAGGACGTTGAAGATGCCGATGACCAGGTTCGCCCACAGGAAGATGTTGGTCAGGATGTCCGCAACGCCTGTGGGGTTCACGGCAGAAACCACCAGCCACGTCAGTCCGGCGAGAATGAAGTTCGAGGCAGGACCGGCAAGCGCAACGAGGACAGAGCGCCCGGGAGTGGCGGTGAAGCTCTCGAACTGTGTGTGGCCGCCCCAAAGGTTAAGGACGATCTTCTCGCTGGGCCAGCCGTACATCTTTGCGGTCAGGGCGTGGGCCAGTTCGTGGACCAGGACGGAGACCAGCAGCAGCAGGGCATAGGCGAACGCCACAAGATATGCCGCTGCGCCGAGGGACGGGTTGTTGAACTGCAGCACGGGACCGTAGGCGGCCACCGTGAAGGCGGCAATGATGAACCAGGAATACGCGAGGATGACGGGGACGCCGGCAATCCTGCCCAAAGGTATTCCTTCGCGGCGGTTGCGGCCGCCCGAGGGCTGCTGGCCGGTCGAAGCGGGGTCAGACACCTGCGGGGCCCCTTTAATTGGATCTGTCCAGCGTCGCAGCGGCCGCGGCGAGCCCTTGGCGGGCGGCTACGAGTTCTTCCAGGTCAGCGACCCCCCGGCCTTCCAGCGCATCCCATATGGCCCGGCGCGGATCTTCCGGCAGCGGCATAAGGTGGGGAATGGCGACGGTGACCGCTCCGGAGGCTATGGCAGCGGCGACTCCCGGTGCGGAATCCTCGAGCGCCACGCACTGGTCGGCCGTGAGCTCCGGGTCTTCCCGCCGGAGCAGGTCCATCGCCTTAAGGTAGGCCTCCGGGTCCGGCTTTCCCTTGGCGACGGTGTCACCGGTGATAAGGAACTCGAAGTAGGGCCGGGGAAGGCTCGCGACAATCTCCCGGGCGAGGGGTGTTTCTGACATCGTCACAAGGGCACAACGCACACCGGCGCTGAAAAGTTCGTCCAGCAGTTCACGCGCCCCCGGACGCCACGGGACATTCTGCCGGACCCTGCTGATGACCTGGGCCGTGAGGGTGTCGATGATTTCCCGGGTGTCGAGCTTCACGCCCGCCCCCTGGAGAATGCCCGCGGAATAGACCAGGGACTGCCCGACCAGCTGCATCGCCTGTTCATGGGACCACGTGCCGCCGTGCGCGCGCACGAGCTCGTGCTCGGCCTCAATCCAGTACGGTTCAGTGTCGACTATGGTGCCGTCCATATCCCATAAAACGGCTTTGAGAAGGGGCTGGGCGGCAGAAGATTGCATGGTGTCCAGTCTACTGGTCCCGTCCCGCCCGGCCCTTCCGGGGCTGCCGCGTACGCCATGGGCGAATATCCGGCCGTGCGGCGGCAGCGGCGTCATAAGAATGCCGGAGTGGATGTGCGGCGGTTCAATCACTGCATGGGGAACGGACTTGGACGTAGGGTGAAGGGATGAATAGCTTCGACGGAGATACCACCGAACCGGCTGCCACTCCCGCAGCCGAGCCGGAGCAGCTGCTGCAGCCAGTTCCGGAGGGACAGCGCATTACCGTGATGCTCGCCGCCTTCGAAGGCTGGAATGATGCCGGGGAAGCAGCCAGTGACGCACTGCGGTATCTGAACAAGCTCTGGGGCGGCAAGAAGGTCGCGTCCATTGATGCCGACGAATACTACGACTTCCAGTTCACGCGGCCCACCGTGAGGCGCACGGCTTCGGGCGAACGCAAGATCAAATGGCCGTCCACGCGCATCTACAAGGCCAGCGCCCCCGGCACCAACGTCGATGTGATCTTTGTCCAGGGAACCGAGCCGTCATACAAGTGGCGTGCCTACACGGCCGAGCTCCTGGTCCACGCCGAGGCGCTCCATGTCGATTACGTGATTCTGGTGGGGGCCCTGCTGGCGGACGTGCCGCACAGCCGCCCTATCCCCGTGAGCACCTCGACGGACGACGGCGCCCTGCGTGAACGGCTGAACCTGGAGGCCTCGCAGTACGAAGGGCCGGTGGGCATCGTCGGCGTCCTCGCCGAGGTTGCCATGCTGGCAGGCATTCCCGCGGTGTCCCTCTGGGCCGCTGTTCCGCACTACGTCGCCCAGGCGCCGTCCCCGAAGGCGCAGCTGGCACTGTTGCACCGCATCGAGGAGCTGCTGCAGGTTCCGCTGGACACGCACGAGCTGGCCGAAGAATCCGACGCCTGGGAACGCGGCGTCAACGAACTGGCAACCGAAGACCCGGAAATAGCGGCCTACGTCCGGCAGCTTGAAGAGGCGAAGGACACTGCGGACCTTCCCGAGGCCAGCGGTGAGTCCATCGCCAGGGAGTTCGAGCGGTACCTGAAGCGGCGGGGCAAGGACAAGCAGTAGGGCGTCCTACAGACTGCGATGCCTACAGTTTGACGCCGAGCAGCGCGTCGACGGCGTCGCTCACCAGCGCGCGGTCGGCTCCGGAGTTTTCGCTGCGGCCCGCCAGTGCCCGGTCCGCCCAGCGGTCGACGGCGGCCAGCGCCGCGGGGGCGTCAAGGTCGTTGGCCATGGCCGCACGCATGTCCTCGATGAGCGGTCCCGCCGAGTTTTCCGGCGCCACGGCCACCGCCGCGCGCCAAGTGTCGAGCCGCTTTTTGGCTTCCGAGAACCCCTCGTCAGTCCAGGACCAGTCCGAGCGGTAGTGGTGGGCAAGGATGGCCAGCCGGATGGCAGCCGGGTCCTCTCCCGCAGCCCGCAGCTTGGATACCAGGACCAGGTTGCCCTTGGACTTGCTCATCTTCTCGCCGTCCAGCCCCACCATTCCGGCATGCGCAAAATGCCTGGCGAGCGGAACGCCGGAGAGCGAGTAGGCATGGCCCGCACCCATTTCGTGGTGCGGGAACACCAGGTCCGAGCCGCCGCCCTGCACCGTGAACGGTGCAGGCAGGTATTCCTGGGCGATCACCGTGCATTCGATGTGCCAGCCGGGGCGCCCCTCCCCCAGCTCGCCGCCGGCCCAGCTGGGCTCCCCGTCGCGTGCAACGCGCCACAGCAGCGGATCCAGCGCCTGGCGTTTGCCGGCGCGGCCGGGGTCACCGCCCCGCTCGGCGAAGAGTTCCAGCATTTCAGCCTCTGGCAGGCCGGACACGGCGCCCAGGGTCCAGGCGCCGAGGTCGACGGCGTGCTTGCCGGCGGCTTCGACGTCGTAGTAGACGTCACCGTCAGGTTCGCCGGGCGTACCGTTGACGCGGTAGGCGAGACCCTGGTGAAGCAGCCGTTCGATCGCGGGGACGATGAGCTCCATGGACTCGACGGCGCCCACGTAGTGGTCGGGAGCCAGCACGTTCAGGGCTTCCATGTCTGTCCGGAAGAGTTCAATCTGGCTTGCGGCCAGATCACGCCAGTCGACCCCGGTGGCCGTTGCGCGTTCCAGCAGCGGATCATCCACGTCCGTGACGTTCTGGACGTAGGAGACCTGCTGGTCTCCGTCACGCCACGCGCGGTTCAGCAGGTCAAAAGCGACGTAACTGGCGGCATGGCCCATGTGGGTGGCGTCGTACGGGGTGATTCCGCAGACGTACATTGATTGCTCACCGTCCGCCTGGAGGGTAATGACCTTGCCGGCTGTTGTATCAAACAGACGCACGGCAGGCATTGTGCCCGGGAGTTCAGGAACGGGGCGGGATATCCAGGACTTCACAGCCCAAGCCTAGTGCTAGGCACTGATGACATTGAAACCGAGCAGCAGGTAGAGCGCCAGGCCAAGCAATATGCGGTACCAGACGAACAGCCGGTAACTGCGGGTGGAGACGAACTTCAGGAACCACCCAATGATGACGTATCCCACAACAAACGCGATGGCCGTGGCGAGAGCGGTCTCGGGGAGGCCGTACGGTCCGCTGACCCCCTCCTTGGACACCACTTTGTACAGCTGGAAGAGGCCGCTGCCGAACACGGCGGGGATGGCCAGCAGGAATGAATAGCGTGCTGCTGCTTCACGGGTGTATCCCATGAGGAGGCCTGCCGTGATGGTGCCGCCGGAGCGGGACACCCCCGGGATGAGCGCCATGGCCTGGGCAAATCCGTAGAGGATGCCGTGCTTGTAGGTGAGCCGGCTCAGGTCGCGGTCCTGCTTGCCAACGGCGTCCGCCACGGCCAGGATGAGGCCAAAGACGATGAGCATGGTGGCAACGAGCCACAGGCTGCGCAGGACCGACTCGATCTGGTCCTGGAACAGCAGCCCCAAAACAACGATGGGCAGGCTGCCCAGGATCACCAGCCAGCCCATCCGGACATCCGGATCCTGGCGCGAGACCCGGCCGGCCAGCGACCGGAACCAGGCCTTGGCGATCCGCACGATGTCCCGCCAGAAGTAGACGATGACCGCAGTTTCCGTGCCGAGCTGCGTGATGGCAGTGAATGCGGCGCCGGGGTCCGCGGCGTTTGGCAGGAAGGAACCCACAATCCGGAGGTGGGCGCTCGATGAAATCGGGAGAAATTCGGTCAGCCCCTGCACAAGACCCAGCAGGGCCGCTTCAAACCAGTTCACGCTAAGACCCTACGTCATGGCATGGGTGGTTTCCCCGTAAGCTTGCTGCTATGCAGCAGCGTTACGTCGGCAACAGCGGGCTTCGTGCCTCGGCCCTCTCCCTCGGCACCATGTCATGGGCCCGTGAAACTGATGATCAGGATGCCTCCGAGCTGCTCCGGATGTTCGTCGACGGCGGCGGCACGCTCGTGGACACCGCAGCCTCCTACGCGGACGGCCTCGCCGAAGCCATGCTGGGGGAAATGCTGGGCGACGTCGTCTCCCGCACGGAAGTGGTCATCTCCACGAAAGCCGGCGTGTCGGCGTCGGACGGGCGGCAGAAGGTGGACGCCTCGCGGAATGCGATGCTGTCCGCCCTGGACGCGAGCCTGGTCCGCCTGGGGACCGACTATGTGGACATCTGGTTCGCGCAGGCATGGGACCACAACGTTCCCTTGGACGAGACGCTGTCCGCCCTCGACCTCGCAGTCCGCAGCGGGCGGGCCCGTTACGCGGGAGTGGCCAACTACAACAGCTGGCAGACCGCCAAGGCAGCGGCTATCGCCGGATTCCCGCTCGTGGCAGGCCAGTCGGAATATTCGCTGCTGCGGCGCAAGCCCGAGGAAGAACTGATCCCTGCCGTCGAGGACGCTGGAATGGGGCTGATGGCGTGGGCCCCCTTGGGCAGGGGTGTGCTGACCGGTAAGTACCGGGGGCATGTTCCCGCCGATTCGCGAGCCGCCGGAAGCCGCCTGGCCACATACGTGGAGCCGTATCTGGAACAGTCTGCCGCGCAGGTGGTCGAGGCGGTTGCCATGGCGGCACGCGGACTGGGCCGGTCACCGCTCGATGTTGCCTTGAGCTGGCTGCTTGCCCAGCACGGGGTGGCCACAGCGATCGTGGGGCCAAGGACGCCCGTGCAGCTCAAGGAGATCCTGCATTCGCAGCTGACGCCGCTGCCGGCAGAGATTGCCCGGGCACTCGAGGACGTCTCAAGCACCTTGGTCTAAGCCAGTTTCAGCCTCTGGGTGCACCGGTGCGGCTCACTCGTCGACGATCTCCAGATCCTCGTCGTCGTCCACTTCGCGGTCTTCGTCTTCGTCGCCCTCTTCGTCGTCGAAAACCTGGAGTGGCGTGACTTCGTTGTAGGCCTCGTACAGCGCGTCTTCGTAGACTTCGAAAGCATCGGCAACGGCGAAGAATGCCGCTTCCACCGCGGGGTCGCCATCCCCCCTTCGTGTCGAGGCTGCAACCAGATGTTCTTCCAAGGCGGAGGTCAGGGACTGAAGCGCGACACGCGGATCGATGCTCATGACTTCACGTTAGCGGGAAAAGGACGAAAATGGAGAGCAATGAAGGAACATTTTCTGTCCGGCTCGGTCCTGCGGGAACGGGACTACGTGAAGCAGTACGAGTACCTCGTGCTGACGGTAGGCCCTGATGATTCGCTGCCCGAAGCCCGCCGCCGCCTCGTGGAACACTCCGAGTACGGCAAGTGGGAACTGGAGCGCAGCCGGCTCTATTTTGGCGGAAGTCGCCGCTTCTGGCTGCGTCGGCGTGTCACGCAGGTCCAGCGGACCGTTTAGCAGCGGTTACGTCTCGAGAGGACCCAGCCAGGCATTGGCCACCGTGTTGTGGGCCGACTCGTCGTCGGAAGGGTGGAACATGCCCGCGAGGACATCGCGGTAGAGCCTCGCAAGTTCCGTGCCCCGGAAGTAGCTCGAACCGCCGGAGACCCGGATGGCCAGATCCACGACGGTCCGGGCCGTTTCCGTGGCGTGCACCTTGAGCCCCACGAGTTTGGGGAACCACTGGCTGCCGTGGTCGGCCAGGTCGTCCACGTCCCTCCCCACCTGCGCCAGGTGGGGATAGAGGGCGTCCATGGCCATCGCCGCTTCTGCGACCTTCCAGCGGATATCGGGGTCCTGTGCGTAGCTCCGGCCGCCGTTTTTGAAGGATGTCCGGCGCATGGCCGCCTCGACGCCGAGGGTGAGTGCCCGCTCGCCGATGCCTGCGTAGACGGCGGCCAGGAGTGTTTCGAAGCAGGCGAAGATCGCGAAGATCAGCGGATCAGCGTTTGGCCCCACCGGCAGCTTGCGGAATATCCGGCCTGAGGGCACGGTGACACCGCGCAGCACGGTGGTGTTGGACTGGGTGGCGCGCATCCCGAGGGTGTTCCAGTCGTCGAGGACTTCATACCCGGAAGCCGCCCGTTCGACGAATCCGTGCACCAGTTCGCCGTCGCCGTCACGGGCCGCGCTGTCCTTGCCGAAGATCCCCAGGCGGGTCCAGACGGGGGAAAGGCTGGTGAAGATCTTGGTGCCCGTGAACTCGTAGCCGCCGCCGGGCAGGGGTTTGGCGTCCGTGAGAGAGTCGAAGAGGACTGAGTCGTTTCCGGCTTCGGAGTTCCCAAACGCGAAAATCTCCCCTTCGGCTGCCTCCGCCAGCACAAATTCGAGCGAGGTGTCGCCGCGGGCCGCCAGGACGCGGGCCACTCCGGTCCAGACCAGATGCATGTTCACTGCCAGCGCGGTGGCGGGGGCCGCTGTCGCCAACCGCCGCTGGCAGCCGGCGACGCCTTCGAGACCGAGCCCGTGACCGCCGTCGGACACCGGGACGAAGGCTTTCAGGTACCCCGCTGCGGCGAGTTCCTCAAGGTCTTCGAAGAAGAACTCGTTCCTTTCGTCGTAGCCGGCCGCCCTGCCCCGTATGCGTTCCAGCAGGGCGTCGGGAAGCAGCTGTTCCGGGTCCATGGCTGTCCTCAGTAGGTGGTCAGCAGCCTGTTGAGCACCCGGGCGCCGAACTTGAGCGAGTCCACCGGGACGCGTTCGTCCACGCCGTGGAACATGCCCGTGAAGTCCAGCTCATCCGGGAGCAGCAGCGGGGCAAACCCGTAGCCGGTGATGCCGAGCCTGCTCAGGGACTTGTTGTCGGTGCCTCCGGACAGGGTGTACGGCAGGACCTTGGCGCCCGGGTCTTCAGAATGCAGCGCGTCGATCATCGAGTCCACAAGGTTGCCGGAGAAGGGCACCTCCAGTGAGACGTCGTTGTGGACATAGCTGACCTCGACGCCGCTTCCGGCGAGTTCCCGGACGATCTCCAGAACCTGTTCCTCCTGGCCGGGAAGGGTGCGGCAGTCGACCAGAGCCTCGGCGGATTCGGGAATGACATTGTGCTTGTAGCCACCCCTGAGCTGCGTTGGGTTGGTGGTGTTCTGCAAGGTTGCCCCGACGAATCGCGCAACGGTTCCCAGTTCTTTGAGGAGCTTGTCAGGATCGTCGGGATCGAATTCCACGCCGGTGAGTTCCGTCACGCCGTCAAGGAACTGCCGCGTGGTGGGGGTCAGTTCCACCGGCCACCGGTATTCGCCGATGCGGGACACCGCGCTGGCCAGCCGTGTCACGGCGTTGTCGGTGTTGATTTGGGACCCGTGGCCGGCCCGGCCGTGCGCGACGAGTCGCAGCCACGAGAGGCCCTTTTCCGCGGTCTGCAGCAGGTAGGTGCGCTGACCGCCGATGGTGGCGGAGAAACCGCCCACCTCTGAGATGGCCTCCGTAGCCCCTTCGAAGAGCTCGGGGCGTTTGTCGACGGCGTAGCGGGCACCGTATGTGCCGCCGGCCTCCTCGTCGGCGAAGAACGCGAAGATCAGGTCGCGCTTGGGCTTGCGGCCCGTGCGGGCGAAGTCGCGCATGACGGACAGGATCATGGCGTCCATGTCCTTCATGTCCACGGCTCCGCGGCCCCAGATCAGCCCGTCCGTCACTTCGCCGCCGAACGGATCCACGGACCACTGATCCCGCAGGGCCGGCACGACGTCGAGATGCCCGTGCACCACGAGCGCGCTGGCGGACGGGTCCTCCCCTGCCAGGCGGGTGACCACATTGGCGCGTCCGGGCTCGGATTCGAAGATCTCAACGTCCAGGCCCACATCCGAGATCAGTCCGGCCGTGTATTCGGCCGCCGCCCGTTCACCGGGCCCGGAACCGTCTCCGTAGTTGGATGTGTCGATGCGGATGAGTTCCTGGCATATGTTGGCGACTTCATCCTCGGGCCGGATGTGAGACATTGATCACTCCTAATGCGTAGCGAATGCGGATTCAGCGCGTAATGGCGGGCTTTACGCCGCCGGAACACGTAGGTTCAGCCTACCCACTCGGCTCGATTCCATCTTTCCGCAAAGTTCGTGTTAGAGTTTTTCTCGCTGCTTCGGAGAGAAGCGAACTGCTGAAAGGCGGTTCGGAACCTCCGAAATACCACCTGCGCGGGTGGCGGAATGGCAGACGCGCTAGCTTGAGGTGCTAGTCCTCGAAAGGGGGTGGGGGTTCAAGTCCCCCTCCGCGCACAAAGGGAAAGCCCCTGGAATCCAAGGATTCCAGGGGCTTTTTCATGTGTCCCAGTGACCGGGGCGAGGCACGGCGGTGACGGCGGTTCCTGGGATATATGACAAACGTGAGTGAATCCCGGGGGCGTCATGTTCTGCGCTGCATGTGTGCGGCGTCCGGGCTGCCGCTCACCGGCGCGCCTGCCGGCTCACCGTATCCAGCGCGTTCCTGATCTCCAGTTCGCGGGATTCAAGCCGGAGGTCGGCGAGGTTCTCAAGACCGAACGCGAGCCAGCCTGTGGCGTAGTCTCTGCGCTTCGTAGTGAGACGACGCTTGCGCGCCAGCCGCACGGCTCGCTTCACTCGCCGGCGTGGTGGGCGGCGCCAGCCGCTAAATGCGAACTCCAGCAGCGATCCGACTGCGTCGAGAATAAAGTCCAGAATCATGAACGGGTCCTCACTATCTCCGCGGCCTTGGTGTGCGGGTAGGTGTGATGCTACCGGTCGTTTGAGCAGGGCGAAGCAGGTGACCAGTCCCCTCCGGCCCGCTGGCAGGGCGTCGGCAGGAGCGGCATTCCGGACAGAAAAGAGTGGCGGCACAAAGAACATCATGGCGACGGCGGAATCAGGCCGCGAGGATCAGGCCAACTCCGATTCCGACCGCCACGAACATTAGCGGGTGCCGGAGCTCCGCGCGGGCTGGAAGTAATCGGTCAGGAATCCAGCCAGGACACTGGCCAGGATCAGCACGAGCCCGGGCAGGAGCGTGATCGGGCCCACGTACTCACGAACGTCAATTCTGAAAAACATCAGTAGGGCCGTGAGGAGAATATAGGCGATCGCCACTAATAGCCCGATCATCACGATGGTGCCTCCCCGTGTCCTCCGCTTCTTTTTGGGGAACTGCTTCGCGTACTCCTCGGCTGTGCCGAATTCGGCTTCAGCGGGACTCCCTGTGGCGGCCTCATGCGCCCGCACGTCGTCGAGCACCTCGGCGATCTCGGGTTCGGACAACCCGCGGGTTCGCAGGTTGAAGGTGAGATTTCGCTGAGCGCCCCGAGCACTGCCTGCGGGAGCGCAGCGCGGATCAGCTCCTGATCAAAGTCGATGTCATCCACGCGCAATCCGAGCGGAGCTCCTCCGCGCCCGCCGCCGCCCGGTCCGGGCCGAGCCAAGCACTGCTGTGCACTTACTTGCAGGACGCCAGAATATTGGCGATCGCAGCGTGCTCAGCCTGCGTAACCCACAGCTTGTACTTAGCTTTCACTGCTGTCTGGCGGGCCACATATTCGCAGCGGAACGCCCTGTTCGGCGGAAGCCAGGTGGCGGCGTCTTTATCCCCCTTGGCGCCGTTGGTGGGGCCGTCGGCCGCCATCAGGTTCAGCGGGTCGTTGGCCAGCTGCTTGCGCTGGTCGGCGCTGAGCCGCTGTGCGCCCTTCTGCCAGGCGTCGCTGAGAGCAATGACGTGGTCGATCTGAACCGCCGAGCTCGTCTTGTTGCCGCGGACGAAGTTAATCGTCTTGCCGGTATACCTATCGGCCAGGGTGCCGGTGGCCACGACGCAGTTCTGGGTGCCTGGCTTGAAGGTCTCGCCTTCCAGGTCCCTTGCCAGGATGTCGTTGCGTGTGTCGCAGCCGTTGTGGTCGACGTCGGCCCAGGCGGGGCCAAACTCTTCGCGGGTGTAGCCGGTCTTGGGTGCTCTGCCCTTCACCGGAATGGTCTCCAGCTGAGCGAGGGCAGCAGCAGCTTCGGCGGGATTTGACGACGGGATCGTGGTTCCGGCCTGTGCTGCAGCATCGCAGCCAGCGAGGGAAGCGGCCAGGAGAAGGCTGGTAAGGACGGTCAGGGATTTGGTGGCGGCGGAGCGGTTAATCTTCATGTTCCTTCGTGTGCACGGCGTTTCCGCTCACGCTACCCGCGTCAAACTACGGACCGATGGAGGCGCACTTATGGTGCCTAACACTTTCAGAAAGGCCGCTGCCCGGAACGACAGGGCTCAAGTATGGTGATCACTGTTGCTAACGCTGAGCGGCGGTCGCAGGGCTCCTGGGAGGCATCCTCTGCAGGCGTCAACCGGAGGCCACTAAAGCTAAGCGGTCAGTCCGAGTGCTTCATTCACGCCAGTTCAGGAAGCCCCTGCTGCCTTCGGCAGGCGCCAGCACTACGTCACGTCCGTACTTTTTTAGTGATTGTGCGCCAAAGAACGCGTCGGGCGTGATGCGGACCGCCTTCGTCACCTTGCCGTCCTTAAGGAAGATGAATAGCACAGGTGACGCCGTGTACCGCTTCTCCTTGCTGACGGGGTCGCCGAAGGCTGCCTCGATGTCCGAGGCCGGCGTACCCTCGGTGACGAATCCTGCCTGGTCCCAGTCGAAGTCGGTGGCATCGGCGAGCCGGAGCTCCGCGCCGTTTGTGGCGGCATCCAAAACGCGGCCGTCCAATGTCTCGTTTGCTTCGGGCATGGTGTCTCCTCCAATTGAACATCCTGCCAGGGCACAGGCAACGACAAGGCAAAGCATGGTCAGCAAGCGCAACCGGAGGGTCGGCCGCCGCAACGTGGTCATCATGAGGTGGTCCTGGACTCGTCGTTGAATTCCGGATCCTGCCCGTTGACCGGCGGAGCATCACCGGCATCCCCCGTCTTCTCCGCGGGAACCTCGTTGGAGGGATGCGGGAGCAAGTCCTGGCCCACCACCACGGTGTCTCCGTCCTTAACCGCCTTCTCGATCAGGTCGGCCAGTTCCTCGGCGCTCGCATCGGGATTGGCAACCGCGATGTTCCTGCCCACCTCGTTGTTGTACAGATCCATGGCCTCGCGGGGCCCGGGGTTTCCCGGCAGCTGTTCATGCGCGGTGGCATAATCCTCGGCCCACTCCGCACCGTACTCCTTCACCATGAGAGCGTTCCAGTAAGCGTGCCGGAAAGCATCGTTCTGGTCGTCATTCCGGTCGGCGCTTTCGAAACGGGCATCGGCCTGCTCGAAAGCGTCGTCATGGATGTCCTTGAAGGCATTCATCTCCAGCGGCCCCAAGCCATTAAGCAGTTCCGCCTCCTTCTCAGTGACAGTCCGTTGATCAACGATCAATCGCAGCGGGTCCCAGTCAGAGGGCCATTCGGTCGTTTCGGCGTCGCTCACCTGGTACTGCTTCAGAATTTCTTCCGGAGTTGGGCTGTCGGGCTGCCCCTGGCCGATGCCCCTGGCGCCGGCAGTCTGAATTCCAATTCCCGCGGCCATAGCAGCTGCCGCCCCACCGTTGGAGGCTGATGACTGCTCATCAGCATTCTGGAGCGCCTTCTTGGCGGCCTCTTCAATGTCCTCGGAAGTCTTTACCATCAGCGGACGGAGTCGTCCTTGCCACTCAGCCAGGAACTTCTTGGCGTCCTGGCCCTGCCAGTACTGGCTCTGGCCGATGAGCGAATCCAGCTCCCGGGCCTTACCCGACAGACGTGCCGACCCCGAGGCCAGGAGCTTCGAGAGCTCCTTGAGTTGTTGGATGTCAGCGCCATACAAAGCCATTCTTCCCCCTAGAGATGTTCCCAACCATCCTGCTGTAGAGCCGGGACCCGACGCAATGGGGACAAGGCCCCATGCGTCCCGGTGAATGGGGAACGCGGCGGACATCACTGCTGCGCAGGGCACGGTAACGCCGACTCAGAGACCGGCCGCCGCCTAAGCTGGACCAGTGAATCCCACCCCATCCCCCGGTCCCGTTGACGTCGTCGTCCACTCCGGGCCGGCAGACTGGTGGGTGATCCTTACGGGTCTGGGACCCCTGGCCGTTCTGGTCGCGGCCCTGCTGGCCTTCTACATCAACTGGCGGACCCTGAAGCAGCGGACCGCCGCGGATAAGACCGCATTGGAACAAAGGCGCGATGCGGACGCCAACGCCCTCGCACAGAAGACCGCTGCGGACAGCCGGGCGGAATGGTGGCGGCGGACTCAATGGGCCCTGGACCGCGCACTGGACGAGGACGAGGGCACCAAGGCCTTGGGACTGGCAACGCTGGAGGTGCTGGCCCACAGTGACCTGGCGCGCAAGGAGGAGCTCGAGCTGTTCGACATCGCATGGAAGTCGGTATCTCCTCCCGACGAAAACGACGACGACGGCGGCAACGGACAGCCTGAGGAGCAGACCCCCTCAGTTGCGTCCCAACGTGAGCGATTTGATGCCTACCCGTGGGTGGCGGCCCTGCAATTCGTAAACTCGACCAAGAATCAGGTCGGGCACTTCACGGATTGGCTCATCCGTAGGACGCAGCTGAAGGACCCGCAGGCGGGGCCAACCGCACCGGGCATCGTGGACTCCGATGACAACATCGGCGACAATAAAACGACGGACGAAGACAAAACGAAGGAGGGCGGGCAATGAGCGCGAGCACATCGGAGCACAAGAACGTCCATGCCCCCCGGCGCGTCCCGTCCGAGACCGCCAAGAAGACGGCCGCCGAGCACCGCGTACAAGTGGCTGCCGCAAGGCTGCGCGTAACCCTTGACGAGCGCCTCGGACGTGAGACCCCGGCCAAAACCAAGGCCCTGGCCCAGGAACCCATTTAGTTCCTCCTGCATCCTCCTGGGTCGGTTGGTGCACTTTCAGCTCCCAAGCAAGTGCCCATCGACAACCCGGCCGGCCGGGCTTAACCTTTCCTCGCTGGAACCCGACAAAGACGACGGAGAGGTCCCCCAAAATGGGAGCACAGGAAGATGCCGCGCTGATACGGCGCGGCTATGAAGCGTTCAGCGCGGCCGATATGGACACCCTCCGGACACTGTTCACGGAGGATGCCGTCTGGAATGTAGGGGGCAGCGGTGGGTTGTCCGGAGTCAAGCAAGGCCGAGACGCCATCCTGGCCTACTTCGGCGAACTGTTTGCGCGATCCAATGGGACGATCAAGGTGACCCTCGACGACGTCGTTGGAGGCGAGAACCATACGTTTGCGGTCCAGCGCAACCACGCGGAGCGCAACGGCACATCGTTGGATCAACGGGCCGCGCTGGTGTTCAAGCTATCGGATGGGAAAGTCGCGGAGGTGCACGAGTTCCTGGAGGACACTGCGAAGGCGGCGGACTTTTGGTCCTGAGCCTGGCCCGCGGCTGACCATGGGGGAAGACGGGGATTGGACCTGTCCTGCGCCGAGTGATTCAGGGGAACCCGGCTACGTCCGGCCGCCGCTGCCTACGACGACGTATTACTCCTCCGACGGAAGAGCCATCCCGTACGGGCAGCGATGGGGTGAGGACGGCCCAGCCCCCGATTCCTACAGCGTAGTCAGCCATCCTGAACGCTTCGAGGGCCTGCACGACGTCGCACGCGCCCTCATCGACCACCTCGCGGCAGCGTACGACGCCGGTGTCGACACCAGTCCCGCCGCTGCCGCCGACCTGCTGAGGCAGCCAGGCGGCGTGGTGCACTCGGTGCGCGTGACGCCCCGAG
>NZ_JBDGML010000027.1:0-24582 GCF_057655195.1 Arthrobacter sp. Soil_N43 | reverse complement strand
CTATCTGCGCCGGGCGGCCGCCGCCGGGGTACGCCACGCGGAAATCATGCTGGATCCCCAGGCACACCTGTCCCGCGGGGTTTCGCTGGAGACCTGCGTCAACGGGGTGGCCTCCGTCCTCGCCTCGTCGCAGGACGAGTTCGGGATTTCCACTCTGCTGATCGCGGCCTTCCTGCGCGACCTCTCCGAGGAGTCGGCGTTGGAGGTTCTCGAAGCATTGTTGGCGATGAACGCGCCGATTGCCGGCATCGGGCTGGATTCCGCCGAGGTGGGCCATCCGCCGGCCAAGTTCGAGCGGCTGTTTGCGCGGGCCGGCGAAGCAGGCCTGCGGAAGATCGCCCACGCGGGCGAGGAGGGACCGCCGTCGTACATTATCGAAGCGCTCGATCTCCTGGGCGTGGAGCGCGTCGACCACGGTATCCGGTGCATGGAGGACCCTGAGCTGGTGGAGCGGCTGGTGGCGGACCGCGTGCCGCTGACGGTCTGCCCGCTGTCCAATGTCCGGCTCCGTGCGGTGGACAAGCTGGCCGACCACCCGCTCCCGGCGATGCTGGCCGCAGGGCTGAACGTGTGTGTGAACTCGGATGATCCGGCCTATTTTGGCGGTTACGTGGATGACAACTTTGCCCAGCTGGAGTCCGTGCTGGGGCTGTCCGAATTCGACCGCGTCCGGTTGGCTGCCAACTCGATCAGTTCCTCATTCGCCTCGGACGAGCGGAAGGCGGAGCTGCTGGCGGAGCTTTCAGGCTAGGCGGGGCGTTCGGGCGGTGCTGCCGTCCTGCCTCCGGTGCGCCAGATCCACCAGCCGAGGGCAGCCATGGCTAGCCCGATCGGGAAACCGTAGGGCGGCAGGCCGGCGTTGAAGCCGAGGACGCCGGCGATGATGAACGCAATCCCGGCCCAGACCGGGAACATGCGCGTGCGCCAGCCGGCAATGCCGAAAACCATCCAGCCGAGGGCAAACAGCACGTAGCTGGACAGGCCGCCGACCGCCAGCATGCCCGAGCCGCCGGCGAGAATGGCGCCGGGCGCGACGTCAGCTATCCATGGCGCCGCGAAACCGTCGAACCACATGTTGCCTGCCATGTCCAGGGTGCCCACGAGCGCGAAGCAGAAGCCGACGGCGCCAAGGCCGCCTGTGTGCGCGGCATAGCGGAGGTATACGGATACGAGGGCGAGGACGAGCCCGACGAAGACCACCCAGTACAGCGCGTTGGCCACGACGAACGGGGTCTGGCGCATCATGCCGATCCGGTCCAGGCTGCGGTCGGCGGTGAGGAGCCGTGCCACGTCCACGGCGGCCAAGGCGAGGCCAGCCACCAGGGCGATCGGGCCGGCGGCTGAAGCGAGGGGTGAGGACATTTTTCCTCCTTGGCGTTTCTGGGCTACATGTTTCTGGGCTACATGGGGCGCATCTTGAGGGAGAAGGGCCCGACGGCGGTGGCCGAGCGGGGTGCCCTGCGCCAGGTTTTGCGGTCGAAGAAGACGGTGGCCAGTACCGCGGCCAGCACCACGGCGAAGTAGATCAGTTCTGCGCGGTCCGCGGCCGCACCGGTGAAGCCGAAGGAACCGACGGTGAAGGTGCCCTGGCTGTTGTGGAACAGGAAGGTCAGCAGGACGCTGCCGCCTGTGCGGTTGAAGAGCCACACGTACAGGAAGGTGATGATGAACGTCGTCGGCAGTCCGATGGGGCTTAGGCCGTTGAAAAGGATCAGGGGCAGGTGCCAGAACGCCACCAGGACGCCCAGAATCGCCGCGGAGTGGAGCGGTGGCCGGGTGGCCTGCAGCAGGGGAAGGGCGTAGCCGCGGAAGCCCGGTTCTTCGCCCAGCGGCCCGTCCATGGGATTCACGAGACGGACCGCGAACACCGTCAGCAGTCCGCTCCAGGACAGATCCGTGAGGCGCGGCGCTGATGCTCCCAGCGCGATGTTGATGTATCCCGTGACGAGGACAAGCAGCGCGGGAAGCAGAAGCGCGACGGCGTACCACACCCAGCCCACGCGCCACCGGACCAGCCGCCGGGCCCACGCGCGGAAGCCGCGCCTGCCCTCGGCCAGGGCGATCACAATGACCGCAGCCGCGAGCGGTGCCACGGGCAGGAACTCCACGCGCGGCATCAGCCCCGCCGCGTAGAGCGGCCACGAGGACCACGCAATGGCGTAGGCCAGAACGAAGAAAGCCAAGAGCCTGTGGTTCTTAAGCCAGTGGTTCTTCTGCCGGATGCTGGAACGCATGGCCGCTCCAAACGATCAGTGCGTGGTGCTCCATTGTCCGCCCGTTCTGCGCGGAGGCGCCAGAGAAGCGGCCCGGGGCCGGGGCACCTTGCCGGGCGCCTTCCCGGGGCACCTTGCCGGGTGGCTTCGCGGGGTCTGGGCCTTCGGGGCGTCTGGGACGAGCTGCCGCGTGGCTGCCTGCGCCCGCAGGCGGAATGCTTGCAGCCGCTTCCCATACCTGCTAGTCCTGTGACAGAGGCAACACATAGGTGTGTGCCGGGCCCTAAGCAGCAGGACCCAGACTATGAAGCGAGTCGAGGAGAGTGCAGCATGCCGCGCAAGAACCCGCGGGTGGAAGAGGCTGACGAAAAAGACCTTGAGGTCAGCGGACCGAAGGAATGGGCCGCCGGCATTCCCGGTGTCCTGCACTCGATCCAGCCGGCGCTAAAACACATGGGTGTGGGCCGGACCGAGAAGACGCTTCTGGCCCTGAACCAGAAGGACGGCTTCGACTGCATGAGCTGCGCGTGGCCGGATCCCGGGCACCGGAAGACGTTCGAGTTCTGCGAGAACGGGGCCAAAGCCGTCACCTGGGAAGCCACGCCGGTGGTGGTGGCCTCGGAATTCTGGGCGGAGCACCCGGTCAGCGAACTGCGGCAAAAGCCCGAGTACTGGCTGGGCATGCAGGGCCGCCTCACGGAACCGGTCTACAAGCCTGCGGGGGAGGACCACTACCGGCCGGTCAGCTGGGACGAGGCGTTCAGGATTCTGGGCGACAAGCTCAACGGCCTGGCCAGCCCGGACGAGGCTGCCTTCTACACGAGCGGCCGGACGTCCAATGAGGCTGCCTTCATCTACCAGCTGTTCGTGCGGGCCTACGGAACCAACAACCTGCCGGACTGCTCCAACATGTGCCACGAATCCTCCGGATGGGCCATGGGGCAGACCATCGGCATCGGCAAGGCCACCATCACCTACGACGATTTCGCCAAGGCGCAGCTGATCATCATCATGGGCCAGAACCCGGGCACCAATCACCCGCGGATGCTTACCGCACTGGAGGAAGCCAAGGAAGCCGGCTGCACGATCGCCGCGGTCAATCCTCTCCCGGAAGCCGGACTCATGCGCTACAAAAACCCGCAGAAGATCAAGGGAATCATCGGGCACGGCACGGACCTGGCCGACCAGTACCTGCAGATCCGCGTCGGTGGAGACATGGCCCTGCTGCAAGCCATCTCCAAGCGGGTCCTCGAAGCTGAGGCCAAGGACCCCGGAACGGTGCTGGACCACGAGTTCCTTGAGGCACATTGCCAGGGGCTGACGGAACTCAAGGAGCATCTGGCGCAGCTGGATGAGGAAACCGTGCTCGAGGCCACCGGCCTGCGCAGCGACGAGATCGACGAACTGGCGGCCCGCTATCTGAAGGCGGACAGGGTCATCATCACTTGGGCCATGGGCATCACCCAGCACAAGAAGGCTGTCGCCACCATCAAGGAGATCATCAACCTGCTGCTGCTGCGCGGCAATATCGGCAAGCCGGGTGCCGGCGCCTCGCCCATCCGCGGCCACAGCAACGTCCAGGGGGACCGCACCATGGGCATTTGGGAGCAGATGCCCCCTGCCTTCCTGGATGCGCTCGGCAAGGAATTCGATTTTGAGCCGCCGCGTGAGCACGGCTTGGACGCCGTGCAGACCATCGGGAAAATGCGCGACGCCGGGATCAAGGTTTTCGTGGCGCTCGGAGGCAACCTTGTCGCCGCCATTTCAGACACCCACGCCGCCGAGGCCGCCATGGAAAACACGGACCTGACGGTGCAGATCTCCACCAAGCTCAACCGCTCGCACACGGTGACCGGCAAGGAGGCGCTGATCCTCCCCACCATGGGACGGACGGAGATCGACATGCAGGCCTCGGGGCCGCAGTTCGTGTCGGTGGAAGACACCGTCTGCGCCGTGCACGCCTCCGAGGGCAAGGTGAGGCCGGTGGCGCCGAACCTGCTGTCCGAAGTGGCCATCGTGTGCCGGCTGGCCCGGGAGACGGTGGCGGGAAGGACGAGCGCTGACTGGGAAGGGTTCGAAAAGAACTATGACCTCATCCGCGACCACATCTCCCACGTGGTGGCCGGATGCGAAAACTACAACGACAAGATCCGGCAGAGGGGCGGCTTTGTCCTTCCCAACGGGCCGCGGGATTCGCGCACCTTCCCCACACCCACCGGAAAGGCCATGCTGACGGTCAACCACCTGGAGCACGTGGAACGGCCGGCGGGAACGCTGATCCTGCAGTCCGTGCGCTCCCACGACCAGTTCAACACCACCATTTACGGCTACAACGACCGGTACCGCGGCATCAAGAAGGGCAGGGACGTCGTCTTTGTCAGCCCCGAGGACATCGCCGAGCTTGGCCTGAGCGACGGCCAGTTCGTCGACCTTCACGGGGTGTATGAGGACAATGTGGATCGGGTGATGCGGAAGCTGCGCGTGGTCTCCTACCCCACGGCCCAGGGCTGCGCCGCCACGTACTATCCCGAAGCCAACGTGCTGGTTCCGCTGGACAGCGTCGCGGAGGGCAGCAACACGCCGGCGTCGAAAGCCGTGATTGTGAGGCTCGAACCCAGCACGGCCTAGCACCTGTTCATGGGTTGCTACGGCGTCGGGCTGCCGCCGTTGACGTTGAGCGTTTCACCCACGACAAAGCTGGACTCCGCAGAGGCCAGGAACACGTACGCCGGAGCCAGTTCCGCGGGCTGGCCTGCCCGGCCCAAGGGAGTGTTCTTGCCGAACCCGGGCAGTGCTTCCTTCGGCTGGCCGCTGCTGACCTGCAGCGGCGTCCAGATTGGCCCCGGAGCCACGGCATTGACCCGGATTCCCTTCGGCGCCAGCTGCTGGGCCAGTCCCTTGGTGAAGTTGTTGATGCTGGCCTTCGTCGTTGCGTAATCCACGAGGGTGGGCGACGGGTTGTACGCCTGGATCGACGTCGTGTTGATGATGGTGGAACCAGCCGGCAGATGCGGCACCGCGGCCCTGGTCAGCCAAAACATGGCGTAGACGTTGGTCTTCAGTGTGTGGTCGAACTGTTCGTCGCTGATGTCGCCGATGTCCTCCTGGGCTACCTGCTTGCCTGCATTGTTCACCAGGATGTCCAGGCCGCCCAGTTCGCGGATGGCGGTGTCCACAAGCTCGCGGCAGGTGTCGGCATCCTTGAGGTCGCCCGGAACCTTCACGGCCTTACGGCCAGCTTTCTCGATGAGGTTGGCGATCCGGGCTGCGTCCTCTTCCTCCTCGGGAAGGTAGGACATGACGACGTCGGCGCCCTCGCGTGCGAACGCAATGGCCGTGGCGGCGCCGATTCCTGAGTCTGCCCCGGTGACGATGGCCTTGCGGCCGTCGAGCCGGCCGGTCCCACGGTAGCTGTCCTCGCCCAGGTCAGCCTTGGGTGTCAGCTTGGCGTCGAGGCCCGGTTCGGGCTGGTGCTGCTTTGGCGGCTCGATGTGCTCGTAGGCCGTGACGGGATTCTTGAACGTGTACTGATCAGTCATGGTGCTCCTCCTGGTAACGGGGGTGATCATGGACAGGGTCACATTGCTGCTGCGCGCACTTGCTACTGCTCGGCGCCGCCGTGCAGTCCGTCGTCGCTGCTGTCCGCCGAGGCTGCCTCGCCGGTGTCATCGGGTAGATCCATGTTTCCGCGTGCTTCAGCCATGGTGGGCCCGCCGGAAGGGACGTCATAGCGCTCGGGACGGATGCCGTGGGACTGCTCCTCGATGAGTGCCTGTTCCTCGCTGAAGCGGATTGCGTTGGCGTCGTCACCGGCGTCACCGGGCACGTCGTCGCGGAGCTTTGAAGGGTCCGGAATTATGAAGCCGTCGTCCTGGGAGTTCTGTTCGCTCATGGTCTCATCCTTTCCAATGCCTGCCGGGGCGCCCTTTGGTTCGCTGGCGTGCGTTCACGGGCGCATATGGTAAGCCTACTTTCTATTCTGCGTGGCGGGAAATACCGGAGCATCTGGGAGTCCAAGCTCGTTTTCTGGTGTAATCCGCGTCATAGTCGGCCACGACACGCAGTATTTACCGTTTCAAGTGGCCAGATTTAACCTGCGCACGGCAAACTACTGAGGGAACAATCGCTCTAAAAGGGGAACCATGCGCAAGACTGCCGCAGAAAACACCAACTTCCGGCTTAAGGCCGTGCTGGACGTGCTGGCAGAGGGGGTGTTGACTGGTGAGTCGCAGAACGCCGGCGAGGTGCTGGCCGAGGCGCTCGTGCGGGTTCCGCTGAACGCCTACGAGGCGGAGCTCCTCAGCGGAGGCATTCCGCGCGGTCACAAGTCGCTTACCTCTGCCACGTCGAAGCTCGTCAAGGCCGGCTGGCTGGTCAAGGGCCGCTCCGGCTGGACCATCACCGAAGACGGCCTGCGTGCCACGGTCGCATTCCCGGATCCCGCGGGTTTCGCTGCCGCGCTCGACGCCGGAACTCCCGTTCCTGCCGATACGCCCCTTCCGGTCGCCGTCCCTGCCAAGCCGGCAGCCAAGAAGGCGCCCGCTGCCAAGGCTGAGAAGGCTCCGGCCAAGACGGCCAAGGCTCCATCCAGGGCTGCGAAGGTTGTGGACAAGGCCGCGAAGCTGATCGAGGACGCAGTGGCCCCCGTTGCCAACGCGGTTCTTGGCAAGAAGGAAGAAACTGAAGCTCCCGCCGCCGAGTCCTTCCCCCAGCCGGAAGCAGTGGCGGTCGCAGGTGACTTCAACACCTTGCTCGGTGCCCCGGAGAACTGGGCGCCGCAGTACGACGAAGCGCAGATGGAGCTCGACGCCATCGACCAGCTGTGGAAGCTGACCGCTGACATCCCGGCCGGCTACTACACCTTCAAAATCGCGCTGAACCGCTCGTGGGAAGAGAACTACGGCGCTTTCGGTGCGTTCGACGGTGCCAACCACGAACTGCACCACGACGGCGGCCAGGTCACCATCCGGTACGACCACCGGACCAGGGACATCACCGTCAACTAAGAGGCATCGGCGACGGATCAATCCGTCCACCCGTGAAGCCCCGCTGCCGCACCCGCGGCAGCGGGGCTTCGCTGTCTCTCGAGGGGCTCACTGAAGGCAACGATTTGGTCGTAGTCCAAGGTTGCCCAAGGAATTCCCAAGGTTGGCCGGTGCACTATTATTCCATCGTCTTTTCTTAACCTGCGCAGGGAGGGCACGATGCGCCGATCAGCACCACCAGCAGTTACAGCGATCTCGGGAATGGTCATGGCACTGGTGCTCCCGTCCTGCGGGTCGCCCGCCTCGGGCCCGGCCACAGGTTCCCCCGCCACCGGTTCCCCGGCCGATGCCCCGACGGCTTCGGCCAGCGGCACGGCAACCGCGGCGCCGGGGACCACCGCCCCGGGCGGCACGGCCACGCCGGCCGAAGGCTGGAAGACCTTCACCGCGAGGGACGGGTCACTTTCCTTCGACTACCCGGCTGACTGGACCATCAAGGACCCTGCCGGGCAGACGCCTGCAGGGGGCGGCGTCTCTGTGGAGGTCTCCAAGCCCGACGGCAAGTCCATGGCCACCCTGCGCACCAACGTGGTCACGGGCGCCGAA
Organism: Arthrobacter sp. Soil_N43; assembly: GCF_057655195.1. NCBI lineage: Bacteria > Bacillati > Actinomycetota > Actinomycetes > Micrococcales > Micrococcaceae > Arthrobacter > Arthrobacter sp. Soil_N43. The sequence goes on along the minus strand of NZ_JBDGML010000027.1, from coordinate 16,778 downwards.
TGCACCAAGAAGCAGCCGTATGGACTCCTAGACTCTGAGCTTTTGCCCGCTCTTGCCCAGGCCGGCACGACGCCCCGGTTCACCTTCGAGTCCCGGACAGACGGCGAAGCGACAGACCCGATGAAGGCTACTGTCCTGGCCTACGGCATTACGTCCGCGCCCGAACCCACCGGACCGGAGGCCTGCCCCATCGCCCACTTCTTCACGTGGCCGCCCAGCGGAGCGATGTTCGGCGGCGTCTACAATCCCTTCGACACATCGCCGGGGAACGAGCCGCATGTGGACACACCGGAGGCGTACAAGGAGTCGGCCGAGTACAAGAACATCCGCAAGATGATCACTTCCCTGCGTCCGGCAGGCTGACGCGCTCGCTGACGGAACTGGCTACATTGGACTCATGACTGACGTGAATGCATCCGACGCGGACAGCGTACGCCTCACAGCGCGCGTGACTGGAATGGTCCAGGGCGTCGGCTTCCGCTACTGGACGGCGCGGAAGGCCGACGAGTTGGGGATCACCGGCTCGGTCAGGAACGACGACGACGGCTCGGTGGCCGTTGTCGCGGAAGGCCCGCAGCCGGTGATCGTGGAGTTCCGGCGCTGGCTGGGGTCCAGCGAAGCTCCGGGCCGGGTGTCCCACGTTGACGAGAAGCTGTCGCCTGCCGAGGGGGAGTTCAGCAGTTTCGACGTGGTGCTCTGACCTGGCAGCCGTCCAGCGGCTTCACCCCGCTCCCCGGAGCGGGCGCGGACTGAGCCCGATGAACGCCCCCAGTTCCTCCAGAGCCGACGGTTTGTGAGGCATGTAGTTGGTCAGCTCGGGGGACCGGACGATCACTGCGCGCCACTGCCCGCGCGAAACGGCGACGTTGAGGCGGTTGCGGTTCAAGAGGAACTCGGCGCCGCGGGGTGCTTCGGAAATGGCCGAGCATGCCATGGACACGAGCACCACGGGGGCTTCCTGGCCCTGGAACTTGTCGACCGTTCCCACCCGCACCGCTGAAAGTCCCGCCTGGTCGAGGGCGTGCCGGATGGCCTGGACCTGAGCGTTGTACGCGGCCACCACCAAGATGTCGTCCGCCTCCAGCCTCCGGAGCGGCTCATCCCGCCCAGGGGTCCATTTCAGCCCGACATGGTCGTTGGCCAGCTGGACGACCATCACAGCTTCCTCGTGGGAGCTCGTGGTGTTGCCGCTGTGCTCCACGAGAACCGTGTCCACTCCGGCGGGAACGTCGTCAAGGTGGCGGTACGTGGCAGCAGGGGCCGACTCGAGCTTGCCGTCGTAGCTCAATACAGACACGGCCTGGCAGAGTTGCGGATGCATGCGCCAGGAATCCGCGAGGAAGTAGCCCAGCTCGGCTGGCATGGTGGCGTGTCCGGCGGACAGCCATCCCAGGGCCGATTCATCGACAGGCTGGGGATGGGACCCCTGGGTGACCTGGGGCAGCTGCTGGGGGTCGCCCAGCAGCAGCAGGCGCCGTGCGGAGCGGGCAACGGCAAGGGTGTTGGCCAGCGAGTACTGTCCGGCCTCATCGATGACCAGCAGGTCGAGTGAGCCCGGAGGCACACACTTGCCGGTCATGGTCCAGGCCGTCCCTCCGATTAGGCAGCCGCCCTCGGCGTCAAGGATCCGCGCCACGTCATTGTCCGTCGTCAGATCCCACGGGACATCGGAACCGGTGCGCGGAGCTTTGACGTCCTTGGCCACCACGCGGGGGTCCACCCCTGCCTTCGCGATGGCGGTGCAGAGCATGTTTTCCACGACGGCGTGGGATTGGGCAACGACGCCCACTTTCCAGCCGCGCTGCACCAGGCGGGCAATGACGTGGGAGCCGACGTAGGTCTTTCCGGTGCCGGGCGGTCCCTGGACGGCGACGTACGACCGGTCCAGGTCCTCGATGGCCCCGGTTATGGCCGAGACGTAGTCCGCGGTGCCCGAATCGTCGTGGGTGACGGCGGGGAGCGCCTCCAGCGTGGCCAGCCGCGGGGGCACTCGGCGCAGTACGTCGAGGCCCGGGTGGTTCGGCACGTCAGGCAGCGCGGACCCCACGAGCTGGGCGAGTTCGGCCAGGGAGGCTTCAATGTTTGTCGTGGAGATGGGACGGTCCGACGTCAGTGCCATGGGCAGCTGGAAGTACGGTGGAACCTTGCCTGTCGACTTCTCAGTGATGGTGATGACGGTCTTGCCGGGCTGGTCGGGGTGGTCTTCAACGGCTTCAACCAGCGTGCCGAAGATGCCGTCCCGGTCCACTGACTCCGTTGCGGCGGCGTGCGGGGCTGTGCCTGTCTGCGGCGGCCGCGGCGTGCGTCCGCCGTCGACTTCCCCGAGGCCGTCCGGGAGGGGGTTCTGGAACATCCGGAACCACGTGGAGCCGGCACGGAACTCCGAACCCTCGCTCATGACTCCGGTGAGGCGCAGGGTCCGCGATTCGGTGCGGGCACGGCGGGTGGGCGGTGCCCAGTCGGACACCACGGAAGCGTCCTCCACCACGAAGACATTGCGCTGGTCCGACCAGCTGTCCACCTCGGATTCGAGGCGGTCGAAATGTTCCCACCAAAACTGCTTGCGTTCCCTGCGATGGTAGCCCGTGGCCGCCGCGACCATGGCCACCGCCTGCTCGTCGGCTGTGAGCCCCCGGGTGTCCGGAATGGCATCCAGGAACCCGCGGAGGGTCTCCTCCTCAGCCGTGGGTTCTCCGGCGCGGGATTCTCCGGCGGTCGGTTCTGTGGCCATGGGTTCTGTGCCTGCCGTGGCGTCTTGGCGTTCCCGGCCGTCGGGGAAGGCTGGCTGGGGTTGCCCGGGAGTGACCGCGGGGCCGTGGGCAAGCCCCAGCAGCCAGTCGCGAAGGCGCAGCGTGGAGAGGCAGTCGTACTCGTTGTAGTCGGAGATGGAGGCAAGGATGGCGCCGGCCTCCGCCTGCGTTCCGGGCCCGCCGTCGCGCGCGGTGCAGTAGGCTGCGTAGGCCACGACGGAGGCTCCGGCGTCCTTTACATCGCCGGACCGCAGGTTGTCCCCCATGTACAGGGGCTCGAGTTTCTTGATGGAGTAGGACGCCTCGGAGATCCTGAGGGAATGCCGCACCGTGGCGTAGAGATCCACGAGCACCCCCTCCCGGAGCCAGGAGTCAACGACATCCTCGCCCGCGACGTGCGTCAGGGAGAGGCTCCGGAGGGCCGTTTTTTCGTACGGCGCATAGTGGTAGACGTGCATGTCCGGATACCGGCTGCGCCGTTCCTCGACGTAGGCGAGGAAGTCCAGGAATGCCTGCCGTTCACCCGCCCGGGAGTGCGCCCAGAAGGGACGGAACACTGGTTTTGCCCCGGGCCGATCCCCGGGCAGCGGCGCCTCGACCACTCCGAAGAGGTACTCCAGCCCCCACCTTCCGGAGGCTGGGTCCTGCCACAGCGGATCGCCCTCGAAGTCGAAGAAGATATCGCCGTCGCTGGGGGCCGGGAGGCTGGCCAGCGCGTTCTGCGTCAGCACCTTGTAAGTGACGGTGTGGTCCTCGCCGTCCTTGACGAACGTACGTGATCCGTCCGGGCGTTCGCGCCCGGTCTGCATCCTGGCCTGCTCGCGCAGGCGGCGCCGTGACCCGGTTGCTTTCTCCGGCGGCAGGTCTGCGAGGGCGTCGATGTTGGTGATTCCGTCCGCAATCAGCTTCTTTCGCTGGACGGAGGTCATGCCTCCCACCATCAGCAGGTCGCGGTGCGCGGTCACCTGTTCGGCGCAGTAGTCGCACCGTCCGCAATATCCGACGCCGGGCTGCTGCCACCTGGCAGGGGCATCGGAGGCGCGGTGGGCCGCGGTCAGTTCGCGGAACCGATCGCGGCGCTCGCGGTACACGGGCAGCAGATCAGCGAGGGAGTGGATGCTGCGGTCCAGATTGCCCAGCACTAGTGTCACGCGGGGCGCAGGATCAAGTCCGAGGTTGATCAGCTGGTCCCCATACGCCGCAAGCTGCAGCAAGGCGCCCACCTTGGCGTGCCGGGCCAACTTGGTGTCCCAGACCGCGTAGCGGCCCGGGGCTTCACCCGACGGGCCGTCCTTAACCAGGAAGTCCGCATAGCCGAGGAACTCGCCGTCGAAAAAGGTGGCCTGGAAGACCACGTCCGCACCGGAATGAAGGGCCAAGGTGGTTTCGAGGTGCTTGCTCGTGAGATCTTCACGGTCTGTGGTTCCCCGCTCCACGCTGTAGACGCCGGTGCCGCGGGACGCATCCCAGGTTCCATATTCTGCGATGAGGCTGTCAAGGACCTTGTGCTCGTGGAGGTCACCGAGTTTCCCGGCGCGCGCCTGCATCTCGTCGGGCGGAAAGTCGGCCTTGGGGGAGCGGCCGAGCTTCTCGTCAAGGACGCGCAGCGTGCGGTACTCACACTGACTTGCGGCCACAAGGTCGCTGGCCGAGAACACTAGGTCAGCGGGCGCATCCGGCGCTATTGGATCGAGCAGGAACATGGGGCCTCCCCATTGGCAGCCTGGCAACGGGAGGGTTCCCGGTGCGCTAATTCGAATCTAGCAAGAGGCTATGACAAAGAAGGCGGCGACAAAGAGGCCGTGACAGGGTGGGCGGCAAAGCTTCGAAAGGGGACTCGACGGCGCGAACGGCACGATGGTGGGAAGCCGCTAAGCCGCTAAGCCGCTAAGCCGCTAAGCCGCTAAGCCGCCAAGACCCAACGACGCGATGGCCCGGCGGCACCGCCGCCCGGCCATCGCGCTGCGAGTGGGGAGCCGCTGTTCCTACGTGTGGGAGTAGGTGAGGCAGTCGGCGTTGTCCGCGCCCGGGCCCACGTGGACCTCCGGGGCGTTGCACATCAGGTGGTCATTATGAACGCACTCGGAGCGCTGGCATGCGCCAATGTTGGCCAGGACCTTCGGCAGCCCGCCGTGGATGCCGGTCTCGATGAAGGTGGCACATGAGGCATGGTCCGTCGACCCGCCAACCGTGATGGCCGCGGCGTTGCAGTGGGTGTGATCGTTGAAGGAGCAATTGGTGACGCTGCAGTCTGCGACTTGCGTGCTCATATCAGGTTCCTCCAGGGTCGTGGCCGTCCTGGCTGGACGCCCGCTTCCTCCAAACGTAGGCCTGTCCGACCGAATCAAAAAGACCCAATACTGTTGCGTATTTATCTGCTGCCCAGGCCCTGCCTCTCCGTTGCCGCATCCGGCGTGCACGGGCAAACGGAACGTTATAGACCTCACCACCCGGGGGGATTTAGACTGGCCGCACCCCTCCACCACACAGGCGCGGACCATGCCGTCCGGCCTGCCCGCACCTGCCCTTGGAGGGCACATCAGATTGCTTCATGAATCACAATCCGACCCTTCTTGGGGAGGGTCGGTGACGCCAGGAGGAAGAGATGGAAGGGAACAAAGCCGTTGCCTACAAGGGACCCGGCAAGGTGGAAGTCATCGACATTGATTACCCCAGTTTCGAACTCAAGGACGGGCCGGGCGTCAATCCGGCCAACGTGGGGCGGAAGGTTCCCCACGGCGCAATACTCAAAACGGTTGCCACCAACATCTGCGGTTCGGACCAGCACATGGTGCGCGGGCGGACCACGGCGCCGCCGGACCTCGTTCTGGGCCACGAGATCACCGGCGAGGTGGTGGAGGTGGGCCAGGACGTTGAATTCATCAAGGTGGGGGATGTCTGTTCGGTGCCGTTCAACATCGCCTGCGGCCGCTGCCGAAACTGCAAGGAGCGCAAGACCGGCATTTGCCTCAACGTCAACCCGGACCGTCCGGGCAGTGCGTACGGCTACGTGGACATGGGCGGCTGGGTAGGCGGCCAGGCCAACTACGTGCTGGTGCCATACGCCGACTGGAACCTGCTGAAGTTCCCGGACAAGGACCGTGCCATGGAGAAGATCCTTGACCTCGCCATGCTGTCGGACATCTTCCCCACAGGGTTCCACGGCGCCGTGAGCGCAGGGGTGGGCGTCGGATCGACCGTGTACATCGCCGGCGCCGGTCCTGTTGGCCTCGCAGCGGCGACCAGCGCGCAGCTGCTGGGCGCCGCCGTCGTGATTGTCGGTGACCTGAACGAGGGCCGCCTGGCGCAGGCGCGAAGCTTCGGGTGCGAAACCGTTGACCTGACCAAGGGCGGACCGGCCGAGCAGATCGAACAGCTGCTGGGCGTTCCTGAGGTGGACTGCGGCGTGGATGCCGTCGGCTTCGAGGCGAAGGGACACGGCGCGGGCGCCCAAGAGGCCCCGGCCACCGTGCTGAACTCGCTCATGGACATCACCGCGGCGGGTGGGGCGCTCGGCATTCCCGGGCTGTACGTGACAGGCGACCCGGGCGGCATCGACGAGGCGGCCAAGAAGGGGTCGTTGAGCCTGAGCCTGGGCACCGGCTGGGCCAAGTCGCTGAGCTTCACCACGGGACAGTGCCCGGTGATGAAGTACAACCGGCACCTGATGATGGCCATCCTGCATGACAAGGTGAACATCGCCAAGAACGTCAACGCGAAGCCGATCCTGCTGGATGACGCACCGAAGGGCTACGCGGAGTTCGACGCCGGTGCAGCCACTAAGTACGTGCTCAACCCGAACGGCTACCTGAGCTGAGGGCCGCCTCGGCTCCCTGGCTGAAACGCCTAATCTGGAACAGTTGCGCGGGGTGGGGCCGCGCCCTCAAGCCGCTCGAGGGGGCCGTCCGGATCCCGCGTTCCTGATCCCGCGTTCCTGTCCGCCGGGGCTTCCCGGTGGGAGAATTGTTGCACCGACTAACTCTGACCGGAGCCGAGGTGGATGATGAACAGTCAGCCTGAAGAAACTCCGATGGAAGTTCCGGAAGCGGACGCTTTCGAGCAGCGGCTGCCGGCGATGCCGGATGCGGGGGCGCACGAGGCGGATCCGCTGCCCGAGGACGCATCCGAAGCGGACGTGCTGGAACAACGGACCCCGTTGGTGTCCGGGGACCCGGCAGACCTGGCGGCCCCGGACCTTTCGGCCGAGGAAGCTGCGGAAGCGGATGCCATTGAGCAGGCGGCAGGCACTCCCGGAAACGACGAGGAGGACTACCCGTTCGCGGGCGAGGTGCCGGAGTAGGGCAGCGGGGCTGGGCTACTCGAGCGCTTGTCTCGGACCAATACGCAGAGGGCCCCGCCCACCTTGCGGTGTGCGGGGCTCCTCCTAGCGGCAGGACCACCGCAACTGGGGGATGCGGCGGGCCTGGCACTAACGATAAGGGTGATTCCTGAGGTATGGCTAGGAGTTTTTAGACACACCTTAATATTATTTTTCGATAACCCTCAGCTGGAGATCGTGAGGGGCAGAAAATCGCTGTGCCGGGCAGAAGGTACCGGGGGATCCTTGACTTCACCAGCGGGCTGAACCAGTGTGGAAATCGCACCATTTCAGCTGGATTATTCCCCTTTAGGAGATGTGCGATGACGCTCCCCGCAGGCCTGACCCCGGGTATCTGGACCCTGGATATGCCCCACAGCGAGATCGGGTTTACCGTCCGGCATGCCGGCATCAGCAAGGTCCGGGGCCGCTTCTCTGATGCGTCCGCCGAAGCCCGGGTCCGGGACTCCCTCGCCGAGTCCTCGCTGCATGCTACCGTGCAAACTGCCAGCTTCAACTCCGGGGACGCCAACCGCGACGCCCACGTGAAGGGAGCCGACTTCTTCGATGTGGCGGAATTTCCCGAGATGACCTTCCGTGCCACCGGCGTGGAGGGCGATGGCGAGGACTACACGCTCACGGGCGACCTCACCATCCGGGGCGTCACCAAGCCCGTGGAGCTGGAAGTCGAGTTCACCGGCGTGGCCGTGGATCCGTTTGGCGCCACTCGGGCCGGATTCTCGGCGGAAACGGAGATCAGCCGCAAGGAATTCGGGCTGACCTGGAACGCGGCACTGGAAGCCGGCGGACTGCTGGTCAGCGACAAAGTGAAGATCAACCTCGAGGCCGCGCTCGTCAAACAGGACTAGGGAGCCAGGGTTTCGGCAGGCTCAACCGGCGGGTGTCGGAACCGAGGGGTCCGGCCGGCTCAGCCGGCCGCTCTAGGACAGTCGCGCGATGCTTCGCCTGACCGGCTGCGAGGCCGTGCCGTCAAACAGATCCGCTGAGGACGCCTGGATCCTTTTGACGTCTTCGAAAACGCCCCGGAGGTGGACGCGGAGGGAGTCGTGCCCCGCCAGCCGGAGGAGTTCGCGGTGGAAATCCTCGTCCAGCCGGAAGCATCAGCCTCGCAACCGCGCCGGAGTACCTGAAGCCGCCCAACGTCTCGTGCGTCGGTGGCAGCTGGCTCACCCCCGCAGTGCAGTGGAGCGCGGGGACTGGGCGCAGATCACCGCGCTCGCACGGGAAGCATCCGGCGTTTCGGTCCGCTGATCGAGCCCGGCCGAAGATCCCCGTAGCCGTGGCCCGCAGACGCGCGTAGAGTCGGGAACGACCGGACCATCAACGGTCACTGACTGAATAGCCGCAATCTGAACTGAGGAGTTCACCATGAACTTGGGACATAAGATCAGGAATGCCGCAGAACGTCTTAGTGGGCGGACCGGCGCTGCCGGCGGACCCGCACGCCCCGCCCGGCCCCGGGCTACCGGTGCAGGCCACGGAGCTAGCCACATCGGCGACAGGATCCGCAGCTTCCTGAGGAGGCACTGACCTGTACACGGAGATCCACGGCGACGCAGCGCTGGGATCTCTGCTGCAGAGCGGTCGACGGCGGGGGCAACCATTGGTTGCCGCCGCCACCGTTTCGCCGGGGGAGCTTTCAGTGGCGAGCCTCGGCGCGCCGCTCGACGCCGACTATGAGATCGGATCCGTCTCCAAAGGGATCACCGGGCTGCTGTATGCGGACGCCTGCGCCCGCGGTGAGCTGGGCCCGGACACCACCCTGGGCGATGTGCTGCCACTGGGGGACTGTCCTGCTGCGGGCGTGACCCTGGCCGCTGTCAGCAGGCACACCTCCGGCCTGCCCGGCCTGCCCAGGTCGGCCAGGCCGTGGCGGCGGACTGCCGCCTTCCTGCTGCACGGGACGAATCCTTACGGCGAAACACTTGAGGAACTCCTGGCGCAGGCACGCAGCGTGCAACTGTCCGCACCGCGTCCGCGGTACTCAAACTTCGGGTTCGAGCTGCTGGGCCACGCCGTCGCCGCCGGGGCTGGGATGAGCTACCGCGCTCTGGTCCGCGAACGCCTTGCGGCGCCTTTGGGCCTGAGCTCGATCTATATGCCTGCCACCGCGGCGGAACTGGGACCGCGCGCCATCATCGGCACGAGCCGCTCCGGACGGCCCCGCGAGCCGTGGACCGGCGAGGCCGTTGCCCCGGCCGGCGGCATCCGTGCCTCCATCGGAGACATGGCTTCCCTCGTGCAGGCACTCCTCGACGGCACTGCCCCGGGGGTGGCCGCCCTCGACCCGGTGGCGAACTTCGCCGGACCCGCGGCGCGCATCGGTGCCGCCTGGATGACGCTCCGTGTGAAGGGCCGCGACATCACGTGGCACAACGGCGCGACGGGGGGTTTCCGCGCCTGGGCGGGCCTGGACCGGGAGGCGGGGACCGGAGTCGTCCTTTTGTCCGCGACAGCGGTGACGGTGGACCGGCAGGGGTTCAGGATGCTCAGGGAGCTGACGGAACGGGTCAGCTGACGGGAACTAGTGGCCGTTGGCCCGCTCGAGGGCCTCGTCGTGCTCGGCGTGGGCCTGGCGGAGGAGGTTCATGAACTCCGTCTGGTTGCGGATGAGCCGCTTGTACTTCTCCGGCAGCTTCTTGAGTTCGGCCTCCTCGCGGAGCATCTTGTTGAAGATCACCTCTCGCTCGGCGATGTCCGTCTCGTAGTTGAGGTCCACGTACTCGGTGGCGTGGCGCTTGGCGCCCGAGACCATGTTCTTGGCCTTGCCCTTGGGGCTGTAGATCGAGGCGAGGACCGTGACGATGAGGACGCCGAGGATGACGGTGAGTGACGTAGCGGTGCTGATCTCGACGACGTTCACATGCTCGCCGTCGTTGATGAACGGCAGGGTGTTCTCGTGGAGTGCGTGCAGGATGAGCTTGACGCCGATGAAGCCGAGGATGGTGGCGAGGCCGTAGGAGAGGTAAATGAGGCGGTCCAGCAGTTCGTCGATGAGGAAGAACAGCTGGCGCAGGCCCATCAGCGAGAATGCCGTGGCGGTGAAGACGATGAAGACGTTCTGCGTCAGGCCGAAGATAGCCGGGATGGAGTCGAGGGCGAACAGGATGTCCGTGCCGCCGATGGCCACCATCACCAGGAGCATCGGGGTGAGGACGCGCTTGCCGTCCACCATGGTGAAGAGCTTGTCGCCGTCGTACTGCTCGGAGGCGGGCAGGAACTTCTTGGCGAGCCGGACGACTATGCCTTCGCTTTCCTCGTCGTGCGAATCGGGCTTGAGCAGGTTGCCGGCGGTGACCAGCAGGATCAGCCCGAAGATGTAGAACACCCAGGCGAAGCTGTTGATGAGCGCGGCGCCCAGGAAGATGAAGCCGGTGCGGGCGAGCAGGGAGAAGACGATGCCGAACAGCAGCACCTTCTGCTGGTCTTTGCGGGGGACCCGGAAGCTGGCCATGATGATGAGGAAGACGAACAGGTTGTCCACGGACAGCGCCTTCTCGGTCACATAGCCGGCGAAGTACTCCGTGCCCAGGGTGGAGCCGCCGAATATCCAGACGCCAAGGCCGAACAGCAGGGCCAGGCCAACGTAGATGGACGACCACACGGCGGATTCTTTGAGCTTGGGGGTGTGGGCCTTCCTGACGTGGAAGAAGAAGTCAAAGGCCAGCAGGCCCAGGATTCCGGCGATGGTCATGATCCAGACGATCAGGGGGACTTCCATGCTGCGTGCCTCTTTCCAAGTGAACGAAGTCGCATGCAGTGAGAGGGCTCAGCCGGGCTGACGAACCCGCAACGCCGCATCGGTACTAGTGATTACCCTACCGAAGGGTGTGCGGGCCCGTCGCGACACAGGCGCCGTGGCGTGGGGTCCGCGGCGACCGTCAGGTGTCCATGTGTCGGGTCAGGTGTACATCAGGGAACCAGGCGTGGTGAGGATCTGTCCGGTTTCGAGCCAGGTCTTCAGACCGGAAAGGATCATGGGCCAGCCGCCGTAGAGCTGTTCGTTGGCGCCTTCGCGGAGCTGGTCGTGCGTGACGGTCAGCCGGCAGGAATCTTCCACCGGCTCGATCTCCCAGGTTACCCGCGAGGTGCCCTCGGCCTTGACGTCCTCGCCCCAGAGCGCGCGCATGGTCTGCACGAGGCGGCGGGGCGGGTCGACTTCCAGGTTCTCGCCCTCGCCAAGGGGTTCCCCGCCGTCGGGGGCCATCTCGAACCGCGACCCCGCCGTCCAGTCGGAGGTGATATGCACGCCGAACTGGTACTTGCTGCGGATCTCGCTGTCCGTGATGGCCTCCCAGAGCCGTTCCGGAGTGGTCTTGATGTAGATTTCGAAGATCTTTTCCATGGGACTTTCCAATCTGGATTTGAGGTCGCTGAGGGCAGCGGCCCATGGTTCTGCGTATTTGCTCACCCAGCGGTCGTGGACGAGCCTGATGGGCACCGGATTGAGGAAGTGCAGCTTCTCGCGGCCGCGGCGCCGGGTCACCACGAGGCCTGCATCTTCCAGGATTTTCAGGTGCTTCATGACCCCGAAGCGGGTGATTTCGAAACGTGCCTCGAGGGCACTGAGCGTCTGGCCGTCGTCGCGGAAAAGCTCGTCCAGCAGTTCCCTGCGGATCGGGTCGGCCAGAGCCTTGAATACGGCGTCCACAGCCTCAGAATAGGTGACCATTTGGTCACATGTCAATGCCTGCTCGGGGTCGCCAAACTGGCATTGACCCCCCGCCGTCGCCGCAGTCTAATCGGAACATCAAGGTCTCCTCTCCACCCGCTGAACCGACCCGGAGGACGGCAATGGTGCAGGACATAGAAGTGCGTGAGGGCCATGCAGAAGTAACTGGCGGGCGGGTCTGGTACCGGGTCGATGGCAATGGACCTGGCATGCCACTGGCCACCGTCCACGGCGGTCCCGGCGCCACGCATGATTATCTGGAGCCGCTGAAAGTACTGGCCACCGACCGGCCGGTTCTCTTTTATGACCAGCTCGGTGCCGGTAAGTCGGACGCACCGGACAACATCACGCTGTGGACAAACGACCGCCTGGTCGACGAGCTGAACCAGGTCCTCGACGCCGCGGGACTTGACCGCGTCCATCTGTTCGGCCAGTCCTGGGGAACCATGGTCGCTGCGGAGTTCGCGCTACGGGCGCCTGAGCGCCTGGCCAGTCTCGTCCTGTCCGACCCCCTCCTCAGCATGCCGCGTTTCGCCGCCGGAACCGCCGCCCTGCGCGCCACACTTCCCGTCAGTGTCCGGGAGGTTCTGGACCGCCATGAGGAGGCCGGGACCCTGGAGTCCGAGGAATACCAGGAGGCCGCGATGGAATTCAACAGGCGGTTCGTCTGCCGCCTGGACCCGTGGCCCGAGCCACTAATGCGCACCTTCGGCCAGCTGAACGGGACCATCTATGAGCGGATGCAAGGTCCCAACGAATTCTTGATTACGGGCATCCACAGGGATTATGACATCACCGGACGCCTTGGAGACATCAGCGTTCCCACGCTCTTCATCTGCGGCCGCCATGGTGAAACGCGGCCCGAGGAAACCACGCTCTACCACTCCATGACGCCGGGATCGGAGCTGGTGATCTTCGAAGAAAGCAGCCATCTGCCGCATCTGGAGGAACCCGAGCAATACCTGCAGGTGCTTCGGGACTTCCTGCAGCGGGCCGAACAGCCGGCATCCGCGCGCGGCTCCGGTTCTGCAGGGCCCGCAGCGGGAACGTTCTGGTAAGCGAGGAGCAGATTATGGGACAACTGGTGGTCCAGGAGTTTGTCAGCGCCGATGGATTCGCGGCGGATGCAAACAACGAATTCACCTTCCATGAACTGCTGGACGGGGGCACCGCTGAATTCGATCGAAGCCAGCTGGAGTGGCTGGACACAGTCGGCGCAATGGTCCTCGGGGCCAACACGTATCGGATGTTCGCCGAGTTCTGGCCAACGCCGGCATCGAAGGATGAAATTATTGCGCCCGCACTCAACGGGCTCCGCCGCGTCGTGTTCTCCCGCCAACTGACAACGGCACCCTGGGGAGACATGCCGGAGGCAACCATTGAGTCCGGTGACGCCATCGAGGCGATCCGCCGGATCAAGAGGGAGACCGACGGCGACATTGTTCTCTGGGGCAGCCTCACCCTGGCCGGGACGCTCCTGGCCGCCGGCGAGGTTGATGTGGTGAGGCTGGTGGTGATGCCGGTCGCCATAGGTGCGGGGCGGGGCGTGTTTTCCTCAGGGCAGGATCCGCACGTGATGGATCTTCTCAGCGCCACAACGTATGACCAAGGGCTGGTCGAGCTCGTTTACGGACTTCGGACGAAGAGTTCCTAGCCCCCGGGCGGGCCCCTGGCCCAACCTACGTGGTCGGGAGGAGCCGCACGCGGCGGGCATCAACTGGGACGAGCGAGTAAAAGGGGGTGAACCTGGCTCGCATTCCGGGGGAGAGGTTGGACCGGACGATCGAAGCGTTCTCAAGGGCTGTGAGGTGGTAGCGCACTACGTCTCTGGAAAAGCCAAGAGCGCTGCTGATGTCGGCTACCTTGCTAGCCCCGTTGTGTGCGAGATACTCGACGATCCGCGATCTGATCTGGTTGGGCCGTACTTTACGCCGGCGGTTACCCCCATTATTCACCGCTGGTCTGCTTGGGCTGACTGCGTCGGTCAATTCAACTGCCTTTCCATCGGGCCGTATCGAGAGGGTTCACCGGCTGACCGGGTCTGGGCGTTGCATCGACCCAGACCCGGCCAGCCGTGTGTGATTGCGGTCAGCGCACCGCGGTTTCCAGTTCCCTGGCCTCCTGAACTTCCCCCTCGGGGAGCGGCTCCTCGCCGGGAGCAGCTTTGTCGTGGCTTCGGCCGATAACAGCCGTGGCGATGGCATTGCCCAGGATGTTGGTGGCCGTGCGTCCCATGTCCAGGAGCTGGTCGATCACGAGGAGGACACCAATGCCTGCCGCGGGGATGCCGAAGGCGGGGACGACGGCGGCGACCACGACCAGCGAACCGCGCGGCACGCCGGCCATGCCCTTGCTGCTGAGCAGAAGCATGGCGGTCATCGCGATCTGCTGGCCGAGGTCCATGTCGATGCCGTAGGCATTGATGAGGAAGATGGAGGCGAAGGTCATGTACATCATGGAACCGTCGACGTTGAAGGAGTATCCCAGGGGCAGGACGAATCCGGTGGTGCGTTTCTCGATGCCGAACTTGGTGAGGCCCTCAATGAGCTTGGGCAGGGCGGCTTCGCTGCTGGAGGTGGCGAAAGCGATGACCATCGGTTCGCGCACAATCCGGACCAGGCGGAACGCCGCCCGTCCCAGGAAACCCACCGCGACGGCGATCATGAGGACCCACAGCGCCGAGAGGGACAGGTAGAAGCCACCGATGAAGGACGCGTACGTGGCAAACGCATCCAGGCCCTCGGCGGTGAAGGCCGATGCGATGCCCGCGAAAACACCAACCGGTGCCGCCATCATCACGTACCCGGTGACCTTGAGCATGACGCCCATCAGCTCGTCGATGGCATTCGCGATGGAGGAGTGGCCCTTCTTCCGGAGGTTCAGCAGGGCGATTCCGAAGAGTGCGCCGAAGACCAGGATCTGAAGGGGGTTGTTGGTGGTCAGTGCCGAGAAGACGCTCGTGGGGATGATGTTGGTGACGAACTCCTGGTAATCCAGGGGTTTCGACTCCAGACCTGCGTCACCGCCGGGCATGAGGTTCAGGCCGTCGCCGACGTTCAGGACATGCGCCGTGAGGAATCCGAAGGCGCCGACCAGGACGGAGGCCGACAGGAACCAGATCATCGAGCGGCCGAAGAGCTTCCCCACGCCGGCGGATTTCGCGGCTCCCGCAATGCCCGAAACCAAGGTGGCGAAGATCAGCGGGGCGATGATCATCTTGATGAGATTCAGGAACATGTGGGTCACGGTGTCGAGCACCGAAACGACAGATTCGCGGGCGTCTGGGGCGAGCAGCCAGTGGCCCACCAGGCCGCTGACGATTCCGAAGAGAAGAGATGCCAGAATCCACATCGTTGATTTGTTTTTCATAGTCCATCCTTGGGTCGGGGCCGTGATGCTGGCCCGGTGCTGGAACGGTGCTCGTCGTCGAGTCCGTTTCTCTGTCGTCAGGCGGGATATTTGGGCATGCCGGTGTACCCCTGTTCCCTGAGCGGGCGGGGTGGTGATGGGGCGTGCTTGTAGCGCTGGTTGAGCCTGTCGAGAGCTGGTTTCGACTGGCTCAACCAGCGGTTCTTGTTGGTCGAGCTTGTCGAGACCTGACAGGCTCAACCAGCGGTTAGGGGGCGGTTGGGGGTTATTTGCTGAGGTTGGCCAGGCGTTCGGGGCTGAGGAGTTCCTGGAGTTGTTCGGCGGTGAGCAGGCGGTGTTCGAGTACGAGTTCGGCGACGCCCTTGCCGGTGGCGAGGGCTTCCTGGGCGATGGCGGTGGCGGTGGCGTAGCCGAGGTGGGGGTTCAGTGCGGTGACCAGGCCGATGGACTGCTCCACGGTGAGGCGGAGGTGTTCGGTGTTGGCGGTGATGCCGCGGACGCAGCGTGCGGTGAGGGTGCGGCAGGCGGCTTCGAGGTGGGAGATGCTCTTGTGGAGGCTGTGGACGATGATGGGTTCGAAGGCGTTGAGCTGGAGCTGTCCGGCTTCGGCGGCCATGGTGATGGTGACGTCGTTGCCGATGACTTCGTAGGCGACCTGGGAGACGACTTCGGGGATTACCGGGTTGATCTTGCCGGGCATGATGGAGGAGCCGGACTGCACGGCGGGGAGGGTGATTTCGCCGAGGCCGGCGCGCGGGCCGGAGGAGAGCAGGCGGAGGTCGTTGCAGATCTTGGAGAGTTTGACGGCGACGCGTTTGAGGACGCCGGAGAGGTGCACGAAGGCGCCGACGTCTTGGGTGGCTTCGATGAGGTCGACGGCGGTGATCAGGGGCAGGCCGGTGATTTGGGCCAGGTGGCGGCAGGCGGCGGCGGCGTAGCCGGGGGCGGCGTTCAGGCCGGTGCCGATGGCGGTGGCGCCGAGGTTGATTTCGTGGATCAGCAGGTCTGCTTCGGCGAGGCGGAGCCGGTCTTCGCCGATGGTGACGGCGTAGGTGCCGAATTCCTGGCCGAGGGTCATGGGCACGGCGTCCTGGAGCTGGGTGCGGCCCATTTTCACGATGGTGCGGAACTCGGCGGCCTTGGCCGCGAACGCGTCCTCGAGTTCGGCCAGGGCGGCGAGCAGTTCCCGGGCGGCGAAGATGGTGCCGAGTTTCACGGCGGTGGGGTAGACGTCGTTGGTGGATTGGGAGAGGTTGACGTGGTCGTTGGGGTGGAGCCGGGCGTAGTCGCCTTTGGGGTGGCCGAGGATTTCCAGGGCGCGGTTGGCGATGACCTCGTTGGCGTTCATGTTCGAGGAGGTCCCGGCGCCGCCCTGGATGACGTCGACGATGAACTGGTCGTTGAGGTGTCCGTTCATGACGTCGGTGCAGGCCTGCTCGATGGCGGTGGCGCGTTCGGCGTCCAGGAGGCCGAGTTCGAGGTTGGTGCGGGCGGCGGCGAGTTTGACGGCGGCGAGGCCGCGGACCAGGTGCATGTTGGTGGAGAGCGGCTGGCCGGTGATGGGGAAGTTCTCCACCGCGCGGAGCGTGTGGACGCCCCAGTAAGCGCCCGCGGGGACATCCCGGTCACCGAGCAGATCATGCTCGGA
>NZ_JBDGML010000026.1:0-27146 GCF_057655195.1 Arthrobacter sp. Soil_N43 | reverse complement strand
CGGCATCCTGGCCGTGCTCGCCGGGATCCTGGGCATGCACGTCATAACCGGTGGCCACAGCATGCATTCCCCGGTCACCCTCACTGCCGCCGCCGGCGCCGGGGCGGGACACCCACACTCCGCGGCAGCGCATGTTCATGCGGAGCAGGGCGTCGCCAACGCTTCGCCAGCCCAGCATTCTTCAGACGGGCACACTGCTCACAGCATCGTCGCAGAGCAGTGCTCGTGCTCCGATAGCTGCCTGAGCATGCACGCGATGACGGTGTCCTGCACTCCGTCAGGGAAGACCGGGTCACTGTCCGTCCCGCTTCCGGGCACGGCCGTTTTCGGCGTCATCGCCACCGCCACGGCACCCGGGGCGGTCCCGGGGTCCTATTCCTACCGGCCCGGCAGTCCTTCGCCGGGTGAGCTGTCCATCAGCAGGACGTAAAAAGAGGACCGCTTTGCGCCGGGAACGCCCACTTCCAAGCGCACGTCTCTTACTGATCCCCTTTCCCGAGCCACCAGATCGCATCTGCTGATGCATGCTTTCCCGACGCCGCCATGCGCCGACTGATTTTAAGGACCTGATTTTCCATGAACAAGAAGCTCTTGCCCCTGTCCGCCACCGCCTTCGCCGCTGTCCTGGCCCTGGCCGGCTGCGCGTCCGGGCCCGGCATCGTCTCCTCCCCCACGTCCACGCCCGGCACGGACAACAGCAGCCCATCCGCCAACGCGCCCAGCGCCCCAGCGTTGGCCGCGGACCACAACGCCGCGGACGTCACATTCGCCCAGACGATGATTCCGCACCACGCCCAGGCCGTCGAGATGAGCGACATGATGCTGAAGAAGAAGGACGTTCCTGCCGAGGTGACGGCCCTGGCTACCAGGATCAAGGCCGCCCAAGGTCCGGAAATCGACATGATGACCCGCTGGCTGAAGAGCTGGAATGAACCCATGCAGATGCCCTCAGGCCACACCAGCCACATCATGGACGGCATGATGGGCCATGACGACATGAAGAAGCTCGACGCTGCCAAAGGCGCCGCAGCCGCCAAACTCTTCCTGAACCAGATGATCGCCCACCACGAAGGCGCCATCATGATGGCCAAGACCGAAAACACTTCCGGAAAAAACCCCGACGCCGTTCAACTCAGCAAGGACATCGTGACCGCCCAGGAAGCCGAAATCCAGGAAATGCAGAAACTGCTGGCCACCCTCTAGCCGTCTCGCCGTCCGGCACCGGCCCCTGCCGCCCCCGGTGGCGGGGGCCGGTGCCGGATCCTGCTGACTTATTTTCTTCTTCCTCTTTCCTTCCGGAGCCTTGCATGCCTATCTCAAGCAAAACCATCCCGCGGGCCGCAGCCGTGATCGCAAGTGCCGCGGCTCTCGTCTTCGTCGCGGCGGCCTGCGCGCCGCCCTCAGAACCGTCAGCTGAATCATCGTCCGCCCAGCAGGCCGGCAGCGGTCTGCCCAGCGCCCACATCCACGGGCTGACCGTCAGCGGAGATACCAGCCAGGTCCTTCTGGCCACGCACGACGGGTTGTTCGACGTGACGAAGCAGCCCGCCCGCAAGATCGGCGGCACCAACGACCTGATGGGGTTCACCGCCGGCAAGGACAGCGGCGTCTTCTACGCCTCCGGTCACCCGGGAGAAGGCTCGGACCTTCCCAACCCGCTCGGGCTGATCAGATCCACCGATGGTGGCAAGACCTGGGAACAGCTCTCCCGTCAGGGCGAATCGGACTTCCACGCCCTCACCACGACCAAGTCCGGCATCATCGCGTTCGACGGAACACTGCGAACCAGCCGGGACGGCAGGACCTGGAAAACAGTGGCCGCCGACTTCGCCCCCGCTGTCCTGGCCGGACACCCCGACAGCGACACCGTCCTGGCCACAACCCCCGGCGGGATCCAGCGCTCCACCAACGGCGGAACCACCTGGGTGCCAGTGAAAGCCGGACCCGTCATCCAGTTCGCGGCCTTCGCCCACCCGGCAGAAGCAGCAGGCGTGGAACCGGACGGAACCGTCCACTACTCTGCCGACGCCGGTGCGACCTGGACGAAGAAAGGACGCATCGACGGCCAGGTCATGGCGATAGCGGCCGTCAAGGGCACCGACGGCAACCCTTGGATCTGGGCAGCCACCGCGGACGGTGTCGTCGTCTCCACCGACGCTGGCATCAGCTTCCGGCCGTCCCAGGCCTCATGACCCAAGAATGACCCGTCATGGATCCGCTTGGTGGTGCTGGCTGCCGAAAGCGTTGGAGCGCCCATCCGGCTCCTGTCGTTCCTGCCGGGCCTCGTCCCCGTGCTGGTCAACACTGGTATGGCGCTAGTAGAAACTCTGGACGGTTCAGTCGGCAGCGGCCGGTGCTTCCAGCCCGGTCATGGTGACTTTCACGAGCCGCCGGACGGCCTCGCGGGACTTCAGCCAGGCAGCTGCCTCCAAGGCGTGGAAGCAGTAACCTGCAAGCTCGTCAGGGGCGACGTCGCTGCGGAAGACGCCTGCCTCTGCTCCCTCACGCAGCAGTTCTGTCAGGAAATCGTTGAGGTGCTGCTGGGCATGGTGACGAGCTGCCCCTGGTACGTAGCCGTGCCGCCTCGTCCCCGCCGTGGCGGAAGTGCGAAATCATGGCGTAGGTGTCCGGGACCGCCTCAAGCTGCCGTCTGGTTTCTGCGAGGTGAGGGCTAGCGCCGGGGCGGCGCAGCAGCCTTCAACGCGCGCGATATCCCGTGGGCGGCTGTCCGCAGCGCAGGAACAATCAAGGGCACGGCGGCTTCCTGCCGCGGAACGATGGCATTGAGCGCGGCGGCAATGCCGTTGTCCGGGCCGAAGACCGGCACGGCAATGCCGGTCCACTCCGTGACTCCGATGCCCGGCAGGGCCACATAGCCGCGCTGCCTGATGTCGGCCAGGTGCTTCCGGATGAGGCCCGGGTCAGTGATGGTCTCGGCGGTCACCGCCGCCAGCGGGCGGGTCAGCACTTCGTCCTGGAAGCGTGCCGGAGAGAAGGCCAGCAGCACAAGGCCGGACGAGGCAGCGTGAATCGGCATTCGCTGGGCAATGTGGGCAGCGTCCAGGCTGGATGCAGGCGAGGACAGGCGCTCCACGTAGAGCACCGTCCCGTGGTCCAGCACCGCCAGCGTGGTGTGTTGGTGGACGGCCGCCTGGACATCGTCCATGAAGGGCAGCGCGAGCTCACGAAGGTTCAGCGCACGCGAACCCCGGGCGGCCAACTCCCACATCCGCATCCCGGAGCGCAGGTTCCCGTCCGGCAGCCGCTCGATCAGGCCGTGCAGGACCAGATCGTCCACGAGCCGGTGTGCGGTGGTCAGGGGCAGGCCTGCGCGGCGGGCCAAACCGGAGAGCGTCATGGTCGGCAGGTCCCGGTCGAACGCACTCATGAGCCGCACGACGCGGCTGATCACAGATTCACCCGAGGGCGAGTTTGCCATGGACGCCTCCGGCCTGGCACTTAGCCGGCTGACACGTTGGCCGTGCGGTCCGCGCCCCGGGCGGCCGCGAGCGCCGCGATGTCGCGGCCTGCGCGGTAACCGAACACGAGGGCCGGCCCAATGTGCGAGCCGTAGCCCGGGTAGCCGCCGCCGAAAACACTCACCGCGGCTGCACCGACAGCAAGGAGGCCGGGGATGGGCGCTCCCTCAGCGGTGAGGACTTCGGAGTGCTCGTTGACGCCTATCCCGGCGAAGGTGCCCAGGTCGCCCATCTGGATCTTCGCGGCATAGTACGGGCCCTTGCCCACCGGGGCGAGGTTCGGATTCGGCGTGTGCTCCAGGTCGCCGCGGAAGTGGTTGTACAGGGTGGAGCCGCGGCCGAATGCCGGATCCTCACCCCGCTCCGCCGAGGGGTTGAACTCAGCCACGGTCGCGGTGAGGCCGTCCGCGTCGATGCCGAGCTTTCCGGCCAGTTCCACCAGGGTGTCCGCCTTGACCAGGTAGCCGGTCTTGTAGAAATACCCGCGCGGCATCGGCCAGGGCTTGGCATAGCCGATGCCATACTTGTGCATCGTCTTCGCGTCGCCGATCACATACCCGAACGTCTTGTCCTCGTCCCTGTTGTGTTCGATCATCGCGCCGCCGAAGTCGTGGTAGCTCAGTGCCTCGTTGCCGAAGCGCTTTCCGTGGCGGTCGACGGCGATCAGGCCGGGCAGGCCGATGGCCCGCAGGTGGGGAAAGAGGCGCTGTTCGCCGCTGAGGTACTTGAAGACCGTCACCGGCGCCCAGGAACCCACGCTGGACACGGAATCGTCAACGTGTCCGCCCGCACTCATTGCCAGGGTGGCGGCATCCCCGCCGTGGCCCACTGTCGGTGTGAAGTGGTCCTCGCCGTCGGCGTCGTGCGGGAAGTACTGCTGCCGCAGTTCCTTGCTGCCGGAGAAGCCGCCCGCAGCGAGGATCACGCCGAGCCGCGCCGTCACTGTGGCCGCATGCTCACCGCCGATCACTGCGCCCGTGACGGTTCCGGCGTCGTCGCGTGTCAGGGACAGGGCCGGTGAGGACTTCCACAGGCGCACGCCCAGGTCATCGGCGCTCTTGACCATGCGCGTCATCAGGGCGTTGCCGTTGGAGCGCAGGACGGGACGCTTGTACCGGGCGGCGTCGGCCCACGTGCGCAGCAGTTTCTTGGCCACATAGACGAACGACTTAATCGACTGGTTGACGTGGAAGAACTCGTTGATGTCCGGCCCCACTTGGGGCATGTAGCCGAAGACTGTGTAAGAACTCATGTACGGCTGCATCAGCAGGCGCTTGTTCCCCAGCACCCGGGCGTCGACGTCCTGCGGCAAGATGGCACGGCCGGACAGCTTCGCGCCGGGCAGGTCCATCTGGTAGTCCGGAGACTTTTCCGGGTAGGTGAACTTCACCTCGGTTTCATTCTCGAAAAAGGAGATAGCCTCGGGCACGGTATCCAGGAAGTCCCTGACGCCTGCTTCGTTGAACGTCTCCGGGGCCAGGTTTTTCAGGTACGTCTCGGCTTCTGCCCTCGTATCGCCCTGCGCCACGCCCTGCTTGTTGCCGGGGACCCACGCCCAGCCGGCGGAAATGGCCGTGGTTCCGCCGAAGTACTGTTCCTTTTCCGCAACGATCACGCTCAATCCCCGTGAAGCGGCCTTCAACGCCGCAGCCATCCCGGCCACGCCCGAGCCAATGACGAGGACGTCGCAGACCATCGTCTTTCCGGTTTCACTCATGTTCTTGCTCCCGTTCTGCCGGCCGCGCGCATCCTTGCGGCCACCGGCCTAGACTGCCAAACCCCCAGTAGACCCGGCGGCACGGGCGCCCGGGAGGAGGATTACCATTGAGCGGGAATCCGAAGGAGGAAACGTGGCCAATTCCCCATCGGGCGAGTCGATCATCGGCCGCTTCGTCAGGATCGTGAGCGCGTTCGACGACCGCCATACCTCCATGAGCGTCGCCGAACTGGGGCGCCGGACCGGCCTCCCTGTGACCACGACCTACCGCCTGGTCAACGACCTGCTGCTCGAACGGCTCCTCGAACGCGAACCCGGCGGCGACATCCACATCGGCACCCGGATGTGGGAACTCGTCTCCCGTGGATCCAAGATGCTGGGACTGCGGGAGGCTGCCCTGCCGTTCATGGAGGATGTCCAGGCAGTGGTGCAGCACTCCACCACCCTGGGCATCCTGGATTCGGACGAGGTCCTGTACATCGAGCGGCTGGGCTCCGACAAGACAATCGTCGACATCACCAAGATCGCCGGCCGGCTGCCCGTGCATGCCACGTCCTCGGGCCTGGTCCTGCTGGCCCACTCCCCGGCCGCCTACCAGGACAGGTTCCTGGCCCGGCCCCTGACGAAGTTCACCGAGACCACCCTGACCGATCCCGCTGTGCTCCGGCGCCACCTGGCCGAGATCAGGCAGCGCGGCTTCGCTGCCATGCCGGGCGTGATCGTGCCGGAATCCAGCGGCATTGCCGTGCCGGTGTTCGGGCCTGACAACACTGTCCGCGCCGCGCTCAGCGTGGTGGTGCCGCGCAATGAGGAAAACACGGCCGCCCGGGTGCCCGTCCTGATGGCGGCGGCCCGCGGCATTTCCCGGTCCCTGGGCTGGCGGGGAGAGCTGAAGGGCACCCTCCGGCAGAGCCACTGAACAGAGTCGCCGAACGGAGTCACCGGAAGTTGGTTTTTCCGTTCATCGGTAATCGTGTGGTTCCAGTCACAGCTCCCCTGCCAGTCTGGCTGGGACGCAGCGACGAGGCTGCAGGAGCACGAGGAGCACCACATGAACCCCACACAGCACCGGGTGGCCGGAAAGACCGCCATCGTCACCGGAGGGCGCGGAGACTTGGGCAGCGCCACTGCCGCCCTGCTGGCTGAACACGGCGCACGAGTTGCCAGCCTGGACGTTGCCGGCATCCCTGCCGCTGCTACCCACGACAGCATTCACCAGTACGACGTCGACGTCACCAGAGAGGACAGCGTTGCCGACGCCGTCCGCCGGGTCCGCGACGAGCTGGGCACACCGGACATCCTGGTCAACGCCGCCGGAATCATCGGACCCGCCGGCGCGTCCCACACCGCCTCGGTGCCGGATTTCGATTTGATCTTCAACGTCAACGTCAAGGGCGTCTGGCTGATGACCAAGCACGTGGTCCCGGGCATGATCGAAAAGGGCGCGGGCAGCATCGTGAACTTCTCCTCGATCCACGGCATCACCGGCGGCAGGAACGTGCCGCTCTACCACGCCACCAAGGGCGCCGTCCGGCTCCTGAGCAAGTCGGACGCGGCGGCCTACGGAGGTTACGGCATCCGGGTGAATTCCATCCACCCCGGATCGATGAACACCCGGATGAGCCGCCGGTCGGCGGAGCAGTCAGTCATCGGCGCCGAGGCGTACTACAAGCAGCTGGTCGGCTCCAACCCGCTGCCGCGCCAGGGCCAGCCGGACGAGATCGCCTACGGCGTGCTGTACCTGGCCTCGGACGAATCGCGCTTCACCACGGGCTCCGAGCTCGTGATCGACGGTGGCTACACCGCCGTCTGACCCGGCCCCCGCCGGCTCAAGCCGCGGCAGCCCCTTCGCAGAAATACAGCGCAGCCATCTGCGCATACTTCCTTCCTTCTGAAAGGCAATACCCATGAAATTCGTCCACGGAACCGCAGCGGAAAACTACGACGTCGTTGTCGTAGGTTCCGGTGCCGGCGCCCTTACCGCGGCGGCCACCGCAGCCCGTGCCGGCAAGTCCGTCGTCGTCCTCGAAAAGAGCGAGCTGCTGGGCGGCACGTCCGCCGTCTCCGGAGGCATGCTCTGGGTGGCGGACAACCACCACGCACGGAAGGCTGGAATTACCGATTCGAAGGAAGCCGCTGCAGAGTACGTGCGCGCCGTGGCCCGGGGACGCGGGCGCGGGGAACTGCTCGATGCTGCGCTCAACTATGGCGACCAGATGCTGCGCTTCGTCGAAGAGGAGTGCGGCGTCCGCTTCATTTTCCTCGACAACTTCCCCGACTACCGGCAGGATCTGCCCGGCGCCGTGGAGGGCGGCCGAACAGTGGAGCCCGAGCTGTTCAACAGCAGGGAGGCCCTGGGCACTCTCAGGGAGCACGTGCGCAGCGACGGCCGGGCGCCGTTCACCATGCGGGAATACGAAGAGTGGGGTGCCTTCACCAAATTCCCGTGGGACGAGCTGGCCGGCCGCCAGGGCGAAGGGCTCGTGGCCAAGGGACAGGCGCTCGTCTCGATGCTGCTCGCCAGCCTGGTCCGCGACGGTGCCGCCCTGGTCACGGGAGCACGCGGGCATCGCCTGCTCACCGAAGAGGGCCGGGTGACCGGCGTCGAGCTTGAGTCCGGCGAACGCTTCGCGGCGAACGACGGCGTGGTGCTGGCCACCGGCGGCTTCGAATGGGACAAGGCCCTGGCCGACTCCATGCTGGCCTCGCGGCTGTACACCATGTGCTCGCCGCCTTCGAATACCGGGGACGGGTTGCGGATGTCCCAGCGCATCGGCGGCCAGACCCGGGGCACCCGCGAGGCCTGGTGGGCGCCGATGTCTGTCACCGGTGATACCCGCGACGGCCAGCCGGTGGGCACCCTGCTCCGCTTCGAACGCCAGGGCCCGGGATCGATCATGGTTAACCGCCATGGCCGCCGCTTCGCCAACGAGTCGCAGAACTACAACGACCTCGCCCGCAGCCTGCAGTCCTGGGACTCCGCCGCAAACCGCACCCTGAATACACCGGCCCACGTGATTGTGGACCACGCGTACCTGGAGCGCTACGGCATCCTGGCACACCGCGCCGGGCAGCCGACACCGGACTACCTGATCGAGGCGGAAACCCTCGAGGAACTGGCCGCAAAGATCCATGTTCCGGCGGAGACCCTCGCCGCGACCGTGGCGCGGTTCAACAAGTACGCAGTGAAGGGTGAGGATCCCGACTTCGGCCGCGGCGAGAGTGCGTATGACAAGTACTGGGGCGACGACGACTGCCCGTGGCCGAACCCCTCATTGGGACCGCTGCAGTCCGGACCGTTCTACGCCCTGGAAGTGGTCAATGGCGCGTTCGGCACGAACGGCGGAGTGGCGACCGACGGGCTGGCCCGCGTCCTCGACGTCGACAACCGCCCCATCCCCGGCCTGTTCGCCGCCGGAAACACCACCGAAAACGCCTACGCGGCAGGCTATCCCGGCGCCGGGGCCACCCTTGGCCCGATCATGACCATGGGCTACCTCGCCGGACGCACGCTTGCCGGCCAGTCACCGAAGTATGTTCCTGCCGGGCCGTCACCGGTGGTCGAGCTTGTCGAGGCCGGTGCCTGAGATGATCCGCCACACGGTGCTCTTCAAGTTCAAGCCGGGATTCCAGCAGGCCGACAAGCAGGCCTGGATAGCAGGCCTCAACAACATGGCCGGCAGGATCCCCGGCATGCTCAGCCTCAGCCACGGCGCGGACGTCCTCGGCACCGAGCGCTCCTTCGACTACGCCATTGTGGCCGACTTCGAAACGGTCGAGGACATCGCGGTGTACAACACTCACCCCCTCCACGAGCCGCTGAAGGCGTACTCGTTCCCCAACAGCCAGCAGATCCTCTCGGTGGACTTCCACCTCGCGGACACCGCTGCGGCCACCGCTAAGACAACGCAGTCTTAAGGAGATTCCCATGCAGTCTGCATCCACAACGCCAGGCGCAATGCGCAAGACCCCGGGCACGGCTCCCCGGAAGACGCCAGGCAAGGCCGCTTTGGCATCCTTCCTCGGCAGCACGCTGGAGTATTACGACTTCTTCATCTACGGAACGGCCGCCGCACTGGTGTTCCCGCACCTGTTCTTCCCGTCCGCGGACCCTGCCATCGGCCTGATCGGGGCTTTCGCCACGTTTGGCGTCGCCTACGTGGCGCGGCCAGTCGGGGGCCTCGTCATGGGCCACTTCGGCGACAGGCTGGGCCGGAAGAAGATCCTGCTGCTGACCCTGGGCATCATGGGCCTGGCGTCCCTTGGCATTGGCTTCCTTCCCACCTATGAGCAGCTTGGCGTCTGGGCACCCATCCTCCTGGTAACAGGCCGGCTGGCCCAGGGCTTCTCCGCAGGCGCGGAATCGGCGGGGGCATCCACGCTGACGCTTGAGCACTCACCCGAAGGTAAGCGCGGGTTCTTCACCAGCTTCGTGATGACCGGCTACGCCTCCGGCATGGTGCTGGCCACCCTCGTCTTCATTCCGGTCACCGCGCTGCCGCAGGAGGCGATGATGAGCTGGGGCTGGCGCATCCCGTTCTGGCTCTCCATCGTGGTCCTGGCCATCGCCTACTGGGTCCGGACGCACCTGGACGAGACCCCGGTCTTTGAAGAGTCCCAGGAGCAGGACACGGTGACCCCAATGCCTCTCAAGGAGGTGCTCCGTTTCCAGGCCCCGGATGTGCTGCGCGTTGCGGGCATGTCGATCATGTCCGTGATGCAGACGATTTTCACGGTTTTCGGACTGGCGTACGCCACGTCCACCGCAGGCTTCGACCGGGCGTCCATCCTGACGGTCAACGCCGTCGCCATCGGCCTGTCCATGTTTGCCATGCCGCTGGCGGCAAAGCTTTCGGACCGGATCGGCCGCCGCCCCCTCCTGCTCACGGCCGCAATCGGGTGCTCGGCCACGATCTTCCTGTATTTCCTGGCGCTGTCCACGGGCAACATCGTCCTGGTCTTCCTGGCGGCTTTCCTGAACATGACCGTGCTCTACTCGGGCTTCAACGGCATCTGGCCGGCATTCTTCGCCGAGCAGTTCGCCGCCCCGGTCCGCTACACCGGCATGGCCCTGGGCAACCAGCTGGGCCTGGTCCTCGCCGGCTTCGGGCCGATGATCGCCGGCATGCTGCTGGCCCCGGGCGTCACCGGCTGGATTCCCGTGGCAGTCTTCGGCACCGTGTGCATGCTCATTGCCGCGGCGTCCGCGTTCTGTTCCCGCGAGACGTCCAGGACGCCGATCGACGAACTGGGCGGTCCGTATCTGGAGGGCACCGCGCGGCGCCGCAGGTCAGCCACAGCCCAACAGCGGCAGCAGGCTGCCCTGTAGCGGAGATCGATGATGACTGACACCAGCCAGAACCTGCCGGAACGCCGGCACGACGGTCCGGCGCACCTGCCGGACGACCCCGGGACGGTCTGCGGCTGCGCCGTTCCCGGCACGCTGACATGCCTGCCATGGATCGGACTGCTGCACGAGCATACGGAGGCATGACGTCCGTCCGGCGGGGATTCTAGCAGCCGGTCAGGTGCCGCCGGGGCCGCTCCTGCCGATAAAAGTAACGGCCGGCTTCCCGGAATCCTGACCGGGCATACAGCTCCCTGGCTCCTGGATTGGCTGCGGTCACCAGGAGCCAGTAGCCGTCCAGTTTCCGTGCCGCGCCGGCCGCCAGCAAGGAGCGCAGGACGCGGGTGGCATGACCGCGGCGCCGGGCATCGGGGCGGGTGGCCATGCAATACAAACCACCGTAGCCCCCGGCCAGGGCGAGCCGTCCGACGGCGGCCGGCCTCCCGCCGTCGTCCCTCACCAGGGCGTACAGCGAGGGGCAGCCGGTGAGGATGGCCTGGGCGGTCTCCAGCGCCGCGGCGCCGCCGCGGCCGTCAACCGACCACCACAGCTCCAGCCATTCCGCGGAGGGATGCTCGGCGAGTTCGACGGCGGCAGCCGCCGGCAGCGGACCCACCTGCAGCGGGCCTACCTGCAGCCCGCCCTCCGGCGCCGCCGGACCCGCGGGACCCATGGACATAGCGAGCGTTTCGGACTGTCTGGTGAAGCCCAGGCTGTCGAGCAGGGCATTCAGCGGGGCTGCGGAAGCGTTGTCGAAGACCTGGTAAATCACCGGCAGCCGGCGCTTCCGGTACCAGGCAACGGCCTCCCGCGCGGCGGCCGCAGGGTCAGCCGCGGACTCGCGCGGCCAGACGGAGTTCGCCCGCTGCGTCACGCCCTCCGCCGCCCGGAGCACCCACTCACCTGTGTCGTGGCGGTCCGGTGCTGGCCACGCGGCGTCCATCAGCACTTCCAGGGCGGGGATGGGTTCGGCCGTCATCGAGGTCCTCCTTCTGCGGCTGCCGGCTGGTCAGCCAAAGAGCAAGGGGCTCCCCGTTTCCGGGGAGCCCCTTGCTGGCTAAATCGTTGAAGCGCGGCCTGTTGCGGCTACTCTCCCTGCTTCGCCTCGGGTTTCTTGGCCTCGGGCTTGAAGTCGACGCCGGCTTCCTTCCGCTGCTGCGGGGTGATGGGCGCCGGGGCGTCCGTGAGCGGGTCATGGCCGCCGCCGGACTTCGGGAACGCGATGACGTCGCGGATGGAGTCCACTCCTGCCATCAGGGCAACGACGCGGTCCCAGCCGAAGGCGATGCCGCCGTGCGGCGGGGCGCCGTACTTGAACCCCTCGAGCAGGAAGCCGAACTTGGTCTGCGCATCCGCCCGGTCGAGTCCCATGAGCTCAAAGACGCGCTCCTGGACGTCGCGCTCGTGGATACGGATGGAGCCGCCGCCGATTTCATTGCCGTTGCAGACGATGTCGTACGCGTAGGACAGCGCCGATTCCGGATCCTTGTCGAAGGTGGCGAGGAACTCCGGCTTGGGAGACGTGAAGGCGTGGTGAACGGCGGTCCACTGGCCACCGCCCACGGCGACGTCGCCGGATGCCACAGCGGCGGCGGCCGGTTCGAACATCGGCGCGTCCACCACCCAGCAGAAAGCCCAGTCGTTGGGGTCGATCAGGCCTGTGCGGTGGCCGATCTCCACGCGGGCCGCACCGAGCAGCGCACGGGAGGGCGTCTTCTCACCGGCGGCGAAGAAGATGCAGTCACCGGGCTTGGCGCCGACGGCGTCGGCCAGGCCGGCGCGTTCAGTGTCGGTGAGGTTCTTCGCCACGGGGCCGGCGAGCTCGCCGTCCTCCTTGTACAGCACGTACGCCAGGCCCTTGGCGCCGCGCTGCTTGGCCCACTCCTGCCACGCGTCGAGGGCGCGGCGTGCCTGGGATGCGCCGCCGGGCATGACGACGGCGCCGACGTAGGGTGCCTTGAAGACGCCGAAGTTGGTGTCCTTGAAGAATTCAGTCAGCTCGGTCAGTTCCTGGCCGAAGCGAAGGTCCGGCTTGTCGGAACCGTAGCGGGCCATGGCGTCCGCGTACGTGATGCGCTGGATCGGAGTCGGGATCTCGACGTCGATCAGCTTCCAGAGTGCCTTCACGATGTTCTCGCCGAGCGAGATGATGTCGTCCTGGTCCACGAAGCTGGCTTCGATGTCCAGCTGGGTGAACTCCGGCTGGCGGTCGGCGCGGAAATCCTCGTCGCGGTAGCAGCGGGCAATCTGGTAGTACTTCTCGAACCCGCCCACCTGCAGCAGCTGCTTGAAAAGCTGCGGCGACTGCGGCAGCGCGTACCAGGAACCCGGCGCCAGGCGTGCGGGGACCACGAAGTCGCGGGCGCCTTCCGGCGTCGAACGCGTCAGGGTGGGGGTTTCGATTTCCACGTAGCCCTCGCGGTGCAGCAGCTCGCGTGCTACGCGGTTGGCCTCGGAGCGGAGACGGAGGTTGCGGCTGGGGCCGGGACGGCGGAGGTCCAGGTAGCGGTGCTTGAGCCGTGCTTCCTCGCCCACTTCCACGTGCTCATCGATCTGGAAGGGCAGCGCCTCCGCGGTGTTGAGGATGACCACCTTGTCCGCCATGACCTCGATCTCGCCCGTGGCGAGTGCCGGGTTCTCGTTGCCCTCGGGGCGCTTGGACACCGTTCCGGTCACCTGCAGGACGTATTCGTTGCGCAAGCCGTGGAACACCTCTTCCTCACGGACCACGATCTGGGCCACTCCCGAAGCGTCACGCAGATCGACGAATGCGACACCACCGTGATCACGGCGGCGACCTACCCAGCCGGCCAGGGTTACGGTTTGTCCAATATGCTCGGAGCGGAGCGACCCGAGGTCATGTGTGCGCAGCACAACATTCCTTTCAGAAGGAAGACAGAAATTTCATTAGGATCGTTGCGGGAACGATCCCGTCCGAGTTTACCCGCTGGAAAGGTCCCTGCCCCGCCATGACGAAGCATCAGCACCTGCAGCGGAGGCTTGGTGTGTTCGACGCCACGACGATCGGCCTCGGATCCATGCTGGGCGCCGGCGTCTTCGTGGTCTTCGCCCCGGCCGCCGGGCTGGCCGGCACGCTCCTCGTCGCCTCCATCGTCATCGCGGGCGCCGTGGCCTACTGCAACGCCGTGGCGTCTGCCCAGCTCGCCGCCAAATACCCGGAAAGCGGCGGAACGTATGTCTACGGCCGCAAGCAGCTCGGAGAATGGCCGGGCTTCATCGCCGGCTGGGGGTTCGTGACCGGCAAGACCGCATCCTGCGCGGCCATGGCGCTGACCTTCGGGCAGTACGTCGCCCCGGGATACGCGACTCCGGTGGCCATCGCGGCCGTGGCAGTGCTCACCGGGGTCAATCTTCTGGGCATCACCCGGACGGCCTTCCTGACGCGCATCCTCCTGGGCATCGTCCTGGCCACCCTCACCTTCGTGGCTGCCGCCACCATCCTGGGCCCCCATCCCGTGGACGCCGCACCCGCCGCAGCTCCCGACGGCGGAGGCAGTGCCTGGGGTGTCTTTCCCGCCGCGGGCCTGATGTTCTTCGCGTTCGCCGGATACGCACGGATCGCGACGCTCGGCGAGGAGGTGAAGGACCCCGCCCGGGTCATCCCGCGGGCCATCCTGGGCGCCCTTGCGGCAGCGTTCGGCATCTATCTGGCCTTGGCTCTGCTGCTGCTGGGGCACCTTCCGCTGTCCAGGCTGGCAGGATCCGAGGCCCCGCTGCTGGAAGCGGTGCGGACGTCGCAGTTGGCCGCCGGGGCCGGATTCGTGCAGGCCGGAGCCGCCGCGGCGTCCTTGGGCGCACTGCTGGCACTCATTACGGGCGTGGGCCGCACTGCGATGGCCATGGCGAGGGAGGGTGACTTGCCGGGCCCGCTGGCCCGGATCGGGGGACGCCACACGGTGCCGTTCGTCGCCGAACTGGCCGTTGCCGCCGTCGTGGTTGTGCTGTTGCTGACCAGCAACGTACTGACCGTGGTGGGCTTCTCCAGCTTCGGCGTCCTGGTGTACTACGCGGTGGCGAACGCGGCAGCGTACAGCCTTCCGGACCGTCCGTGGCACGCGCCGCGCTGGCTCAATGCCGCGGGGCTTGCGGGCTGCCTGGTCCTGGCCTTCACGCTGCCGCCGTCGTCGGTCCTGACCATGGCGGCGGTGCTGGCCGTTGGAGTGGCGGGCCGGGCGGTGGTGCTGCGGCGCCGCCGCAGCACCACGGCGTAAGCCGCCTACTCCGGGGAGGCACCCGTGACCTGGACGTGCAGGTCCTCGTCCGACGGCGTCCACGTCGCCGGATCGGCGTCGACCTGCACACCCGAGCGGATGTCCTTCACCTGGTGTTTGCCCTCATCATCGGTAAACCAGACGAAGGGAATGCCGCGGCGGTCAGCGAACTTGATCTGCTTTCCGAACTTCTCCGCCTTCGCGGCAACTTCGGTGGCGATGCCGCGGCTGCGCAGCTGCGTCGCCACGTCCTGGGCCTCCCCCCAGGTGTCGTCTGCGTTCAGGGCCACGAGGACAGCGGTGGGAACGGAGCGGGAAGCCTTCGCCAGGTCCTGGCTGAGGATGCGGGACACCAGCCGGGTCACACCGATGGAGAGCCCGACGCCGGGGAACTTCCGGTTGCCCTTGCTCGCCAGGGCGTCATACCGGCCGCCCGAGCAGATGGATCCGAGCTGCTCGTGGCCGACGAGCACGGTTTCCACGACGGTGCCCGTGTAGTAGTCGAGCCCGCGTGCGATGCTCAAATCGGCAATGACCTTGCCCGGTGCGCGCTTCACGGCGGCCTCGATGACCTGCTCGAGTTCGTCCAGGCCCTCCTCGAGGAGCTCATTGCTCACCCCGAGCGAACGGACCTGCCCGACGAAGGAGGTGTCCTCGGTGCGGATGCCGGCAAGTTTGAGGGCCGCCTGCGCCTGGTCATCGGTGGCACCGAGTTCGGTTTTGAGCAGCTCGGCCACCTTGGCGGGGCCGATCTTCTCCAGCTTGTCGATGCTGCGCAGCACGCCGGCAGTGTCGTCCAGCCCGATGCCCCGGTAGAAACCCTCTGCCAGCTTCCTGTTGTTGATGCGGAGCCGGAAGTCCGGAATCGGAAGGGCGCCAAGCGCTTCGGCGATGACCAGTGCGATCTCGACGTCGTAGCGGAAGGGCAGCTCGCCGTCCCCCACCACGTCAATGTCCGCCTGCGTGAACTCACGCGCCCGGCCCTCCTGGGGACGCTCGCCGCGCCACACCTTCTGGATCTGGTAACGGCGGAACGGGAACGCGAGGTAGCCGGCGTTCTCCACGACGTACCGGGCAAACGGGACCGTCAGGTCGAAGTGGAGGGCCAGCGCATGCGGGTCGTGCTTCCCCTTGCCTGCGTCGGTTTCGCCCTCGTCGTCCTGCAGCCGGCTGAGGCCATACACCTCTTTGTCGATCTCGCCCTTGCGCAGCAGCTGGCCCACCGTCTCCACCGCACGGGTCTCGATGGAGGAGAAGCCGTGGAGTTCAAAGGTGCGCCGCAGCGTGTCCAGGACATGCTGCTCCACCAGCCGCTCCTCGGGAAGCCACTCGGGGAATCCGGACAGGGAGGCTGTGCGTGCCATGGTGGAGTTTCTCCTCAGGTAACCGACGGCCGGAGTCCGCTGCCCAGCATTCCGAATCGCCATTGATCAAAAACGGCGGCAAGGGCGGGAGTCCAGGCTGTCATGCATAAACTATGTGCGGCAGTCAGTTTATGCTTTCGGCGCCTGCATCTCTAATGCGGCCGCCCTGACCGGAGACGCTGCCGCTGTGCAGCTGCAGCCGGGGATGCCTTCAGCGGGTGACCCTGGTGGGCAGCCCGATCAACGAGGAGGACCTGTGGCGGCAAGTCCACGCGAAATGCGTGAAGCCAAGCGCCGTATCCAGCAGATGGAAGCCAAGCGCGAGCTTCGCCGTGACCAGGAGAAGCGGCGCAGGCGGGACAACCTTCTTGCGGGCGGTGCGGGAACGGCGGCGGTGATACTCGCCGTCGTGCTTCAGCTCGCGGTGTATTCCGGCAACCCGACCGAGGAGGAATTCGCGGCGGCCGAGGCCGGACTGCAGTCCCCGTCCGCGTCGCCATCCGCCCCGGCCACCAACGCCGCCAACATCCCCAAGCCGGAAACAGCCGCGGGGAAAGTCTTCACCGGCGAACTCAAACTCAATCGCGGAGCGGTGGGGGTGCGGCTCGATGGCACCAAGGCACCGCAGGCCGCCGCCGTGTTCAAGTCCCTCGCCGATGAAGGGTACTACAAGGGCGTGAGCTGCCACCGGCTCACCACCGCCGAGAATTTTGGCGTGCTGCAGTGCGGCTCCAAGAGCGGAGACGGCCAGGGCGACCCCGCCTACACCTGGGGTCCGCTGGAGAACACGCCCGCGGACAACAAGTATCCGGCCGGAACCATCGCGGTGGCCCGGACCGGCGGCAACGCCTACGGCAACGGGACGCAGTTCTTCATCGTGTACAAGGACACCGTGATTCCGGCCGACGCCGCGGGCGGGTACACCGTGGTGGGCACCGTCACTTCCGGGCTGGACGTGGTCACAAAGATTGCGGCGGCAGGTCTTAAGAAGGGCGAAAACGCCACCGACGGCGCACCTGTGGAACCAGTCACGATAGACTCGTTCTCTCTGAAGTAAGAAGCCCGGTTCCCAGGCGGCCCCGGGTGTATTACGAGAGTATTTTCCTCCAAGCGAAAGACTTTTAGCGGTGACAGACAGTCAGAAATCCGACGAAACAGCAGCAGCAGACCTGATTGAGGCTCCGGCTCCTCCGGCCGGGCCCGAGGCGGCAGCTGCCGAAGGTACCCAGGCAGACGAAGCGCAGCCGGACGCAGCTCCCCAGGAGGATGCGTCCGCGGAGGACGTACCTTCGGAGGACGCACAGGCGGACGCACCTGCGGACGCACCTGCGGACGACGCGCCCGCGGAGCAGGCACCGCTGGAGGAGGCACCTGCAGACGAGGTGCCCGCGGAAGAGGCACCGGCGCAGGGCGCTGGAGAGGAACCCGCCGCGCAGGAGCCGGCCGCTCCGCCGGCTCCCTCACCCCGCCCGGCGCCGTCACCCCGTCCGGCACCGTCACCCGCGGCATTTGCCGCGCGCCCGAAGTCAGGCCCCGCGGCCACCGTGGCGCCGGTGCCCGCACCGTCGGCCACGTCGCTCGCGGAAGCAGCCCGCTGGGGCCGCGTTGAAGGAGACGGTCACGTCTTCCTCACCATCGACGGCGAGGAACACCCGGTCGGCCAGTACCCGGACGTCAGCGATGACGAGGCGCTGGCTTACTTCGCCCGGAAGTATGACGACATCGTGGCCCAGATCGTGCTGCTCGAGCAGCGCGTTGCGTCCAAGGCCCCCACCACCGACATGCAGAAGACTGTCACGCACCTGCGTGAGCAGCTGGCAGAGCGCAACATGGTGGGCGACATCCGTTCGGCTGAAGGCCGCCTGGACACGCTGGCCACGCAGATCACCGAGCTTGAAAAGGCCGAGAAGGCGCAGCACGACGCCGTCCGCGCAGCCGAACTGGCCGCGCGTGAGGCCATCGTCGCCGAAGCCGAAAGCATCTCGGGAACGGATCCGGCGCATATTCAGTGGAAGACCTCCAGCGCCAGGATGAACGAACTGTTCGAGAGCTGGAAGACCGCACAGAAGAGCGGTGTCCGCCTCGGCCGCAGCAACGAAGACGCACTCTGGAAGCGGTTCCGTGCCGCCCGCACGGTGTTTGACCGGCACCGCCGCGCCTACTTCTCCCAGCTGGACAGCAACAACTCGGCGGCAAAGGCTGCCAAGGAGAAGCTGATCGCCGAGGCCGAGGCGCTGTCCTCCTCGACCGACTGGGGATTCGCCGCCGGTGAATACCGCCGCCTGATGGACGAATGGAAGGCCTCCCCGCGCGCCAGCCGCAAGGATGACGACGCGCTGTGGGCCCGGTTCCGCGCCGCCCAGGACGTCTTCTTCACCAACCGCCAGGCCGCGAACGACGAGATCGACCAGGAGTACGCCGCCAACCTCAAGGTGAAGGAAGCCCTCCTCGAGGAAGCCAACACCATCCTTCCGGTCAAGGACCTCGGTGCCGCCAAAAAGGCCCTGCAGTCCATCCGTGACCGCTGGGAGGATGCCGGAAAGGTGCCGCGCGCGGACATGGGACGCATCGAGGCAGGACTGCGCAGGATTGAGGACGCCGTCCGGCAGGCCGAGGAGGAGAACTGGCAGCGTTCCAACCCTGAGACCAAGGCCCGCACCAACAGCGCCCTGAGCCAGCTCGAGTCGGCCATCGCCGGGCTCAAGGACGATCTGGCGAAGGCCGAGAAAGCCGGCGACCAGCGCAAGATCAAGGCTGCCCGCGAGGCGCTTGACGCCCGCCAGGCCTGGCTGGACCAGATCCAACGATCCGCCAGCGAGCTGTCCTAGTCAGGATCCTGCAGGCCCCGCACCGGTTATCCACATGACCGGGGCGGGGCCTGTACTCGTTCCGGCCACTTCGGGCACGATGGCTGGATGGAAGCGTCCAGCACGCCCGGCAGGCCGTCCCCGCCGATAGCACCGTCCCGGCAGTCTGCACCAGCGTCACCGCCAGGACCAGGATCGCCCGGTCAGCTTCTGGATCTCTACGCGCCTGGACAGCTGTTTTCGTCACCCGAGCTGCAGTCCATGGCGGCCGACGGCGTGCTGACGCAGCTCCACCAGCACGGCTACACGGTGCCGGGCGTGGAGGCTTCGCCGCAGCTGCGGGCGCGCGCTGCAGCGCATGCGGTGCCACCCGGCATCCGGCAACGGGTGGTGGCGGGGCGGCTGACTGCGGCCTGGATCTACGGGTGCGCCCGTGAGCCGGACCGGATGGCCCTCCTGGTGGACGCCAAGCGCCGCATTTCCAGCCTGCGCGCCACCCGCGGCTGCACGCTCCATGAGGTACGGCTCGGTCCCTTTGACGTCGTCAGCCTGGGCGGCCTGATGGTTTCGAGCCCACTGCGCACCGCACTGGACATCGCCCTGCACGTGGACCCCGAGCGGGCAGTCCCCGCCCTGCGCCAGCTGCTCGAAAGACCCGAACTTGATGTCCGCGTCCGGCTGCTTATCCTGGCCGTGGAGGCAACACCCCGGCTGCCGCACAAGAAGGCGGCCCTGGAGAAGCTGGCCCTAGCTTCGCCGGCGGTTTCCCGTGGTCCGGTAGACATCGAAGACGCCGTCGATCCGCCGGACAGCGCTGAGCACGTGGCTCAGGTACTTGGGATCGCCCATCTCAAAGGCAAACTTGGAAACGGCCACGCGGTCGGTTGACGTGTGCACACTCGCGGCGAGGATGTTCACGTGGTTCTCGGAGAGCACGCGGGTGACGTCCGAGAGCAGCGACTTCCTGTCCAAGGCTTCCACCTGGATCTCCACGAGGAACACGCTGGACTGCGTCGGCGCCCAGTCAACATCCACGATCCTGTCCGGCTGGTCCTTCAGGTCCGAGATGTTCGTGCAGTCCGTGCGGTGCACGGACACGCCCGAACCGCGCGTGACGAACCCCAGAATCGGGTCTGGCGGCACGGGGGTGCAACAGCGGGCCAGCTTGACCCAGACGTCCCCCACGCCGCGGACCACCACACCGGAGTCGGAGAAACGCGCCTTGCTGACCTGCGTGGGGATGCTGACTTCGGTGAGGTCGTCGTCGGGCGTCTCGTTCCCGCCGAGCATGTCGACGAGTTTTTCCATGACGGACTGCGCCGACGTATGTCCGTCCCCCACCCCGGCGTACAGGCCCGAGATGTCGACGTACTTGAATTCCTCGGCCACCGCGGCCAGGGCATCGTGGGTCATCAGGCGCTGCAGCGGCAGGTTCTGCTTCCGCATGGCGCGGGTCAGCAGCTCCTTGCCGCGGTCAATGGCCTCCTCGCGGCGCTCCTTGCTGAACCACTGGCGGATCTTGTTCCGTGCCCGCGCGCTCTTGACGAAGTGCTGCCAGTCCTGGCTCGGCCCGGCCCCTTCCGCCTTCGACGTGAAGATCTCCACCCAGTCGCCGTGATTGAGCTCGCTGTTGAGCGGCACCAGCTTTCCGTTGACCCGGGCGCCGATGGTGCGGTGGCCCACCTCGGTATGCACCGCGTAGGCAAAGTCCACAGGCGTGGAGCCGGCCGGGAGTGCCATGACTTCACCCTTGGGCGTAAAAACGAAGACTTCCCTGGCGTTGATCTCAAAACGCAGCGAGTCGAGGAATTCGCCCGGGTCGGAGGTTTCCTGCTGCCAGTCCACGAGTGACCGCAGCCAGCCCATGTCCCCGTCGCGGGGACTGCCTGGCCCGGTGGCCGTGCGGTTGGGCTGGTCCTTGTACTTCCAGTGGGCGGCAACGCCGTACTCGGCGCGCCGGTGCATCTCGTGCGTGCGGATCTGGATCTCCACGGGCTTGCCGCCCGGGCCGATCACGGTGGTGTGCAGCGACTGGTACATGTTGAACTTGGGCATCGCGATGTAGTCCTTGAACCGCCCGGGCAGGGGGTTCCAGCGCGAATGCAGGGTGCCCAGCGCGGCGTAACAGTCGCGGACCGAGTCCACCAGCACGCGCACGCCCATGAGGTCGTTGATGTCGTCGAAGTCCTTGTCCCGGACGATCATCTTCTGGTAAATCGAGTAGTAATGCTTCGGCCGGCCGGTAATGGTGGCCTTGATCTTGGCCACCCGGAGGTCCTCGGCGATCTGGTTCCGGATCACGCTCAGGCTCTTTTCGCGCTCCGGTGTCCGGTCACCCACCATGCGGACAATTTCCTCGTAGACCTTGGGATACAGGGCGGCGAAGGAAAGGTCCTCAAGTTCCCACTTGATGGTGTTCATGCCCAGGCGGTGCGCGAGCGGGGCAAAAATTTCCAGCGTTTCGCGTGCCTTGCGGGCGGATGACTCGGCGGAAACGAAACGCCATGTCCGTGCGTTGTGCAGCCGGTCGGCCAGTTTGATCATCAGCACGCGGATGTCCTTGGCCATCGCCACGACCATCTTGCGGACCGTTTCGGACTGCGCGGCCTCACCAAAGCTGACCTTGTCCAGCTTGGTCACGCCGTCTACCAGCATGGCCACTTCCGGGCCGAAGTCGGCCTTCAGGTCGGCGAGGGTGTAGGGGGTGTCTTCGACGGTGTCGTGCAGCAGCGCAGCGGCCAGCGTGGTCCCGCTCAGCCCGAGCTCGGCGAGGATCGTGGCCACCGCCACCGGATGCGTGATGTACGGATCGCCGCTCTTGCGTTTCTGTCCGCGGTGGCTCTGCTCGGCGACCACGAAGGCGCGCTGGATGAGGTCGAAATCCTCTTTGGGATTGTTCGCCCGGACCGTCCGGAGCAGGGGCTCCAGGATGGGCGAATACGTTGCGGTGCTTCGGCCGGTCAGCCTCGCGAGCCGGGACCGGGTACGTTCACGCCGGCCCGGAAAAGTCGGACGCACGCCGGAGTTGTCCACCGGCACACCCGGGCCGGGGCGCCCGGCAGCCACGAGACCAGTCTGCTGGCCCTGGCCCGGACTGTCACCACCGGCAGCCTCTGGCGCCGACGTCGAACGTTCTTCCAATGAAGCACCCCTCACGACCCGTTTAATTATCCCAGTCTATTCCCGGCACGGGCATGCCCGATAACCGGAACGTCGCCGAAGGGCAGGACTCCGACGCAAAAGGCCGGACACCGTCGCGACGACGGTGTCCGGCCCTCAGGTGGGGACTGCTAGGCCTTGGCCGGTTCGGCAGAAGACTTCGCCGCGGCATCTGCCCGGCGGTGCTCCACGCGCTTTGCCTGCTTGACCAGTTCGGGCTCGTTCTGGCGCAGCCACGCGTACATCGGGGCAGCGATGAAGATCGTGGCTGCCGTGCCGATGAGGATTCCGACGAACAGTGCCAGTGACAGGTCCCGCAGGGTTCCTGCACCCAGCAGGCCGGCACCGATGAACAAGATCGCGGCCACCGGGAGAATGGCCACCATCATGGTGTTGATGGAGCGGACCAGGGTCTGGTTGACGGCCAGGTTGACTTCCTCGCCGAACGTCCGCCGGGTGGACATATCGATGTCGGCCGTGTTTTCGCGGATTTTGTCGAACACCACCACGGTGTCGTACAGCGAGTAGCTGAGCACCGTCAGGAAGCCGATGATCGCCGACGGTGTCACTTCAAAGTCGCTGAGGGCGTACACGCCGGCGGTGATGAACATCGTCACCGCCATGCCTGCGATAGCCGAGAGCGACATCTTCCAGGTCCTGAAGTACAGCGCCATGAGCACGGTCGCCAGCCCCACGAAGACCACCAGGCCGATGAGCGCCTGCTTGGTGACGTCGGCACCCCAGGTAGGCCCAACGAACGTCGAGGTCACCTCGTTGTCGGTGACGCCGTAGGCGGTGGTCAGGCCTTCCTTGATTTTCAGGGTTTCGTCATCCGAGAGCTTGTCCGTCTGGATGCGCATCGTGGTCCCGGCGACGTTGGCAACGCGGGGAACACTGCCCGGGACGACGTCCTCCACCGCCTTCTCACCGAGGGCCGCATCCGTGCTCGTGACGTTGGAAACGGTGAATTCCGAGCCTCCGCGGAACTCGATGCCCAGGTTGAATCCTCCCTTGACCACCGGGATGAGGATTGAGAGGGCAACCGCGGCAAGCGCGATCAGGAACCACAGTTTCTTCCGGTCGACAAAGTCGTAGGAGCGTTTTCCCGTGTAGAGCTCGTTACCGAATGTCGCAAAGCTTCTAGCCATTACTTGCCCTCCTTGTTGGCGCCCTTGGAGGATCCCGCAAGCTGCTGCTGCTTTTCCGCGAGGCGTCGTTCTGCAATCGTCATCCGGCGCTCCGCCTCGGCGGACGCCCCCGTGTTCTTGGCACGCACGAGGGCGGGCTTCTCCTCCGGCGTCCGGATCCTACCGGCGCCCCTGTAGAGCGGCACGGCGCCCAGGCGCTCGGGGTCGAGGCCCGAGAGCCGGTGGCCTTCACCAAAGAACCGGGTGCGGGCCAGCAGCTGGAGGGTCGGGTGCGTGAACATGAAGACGACGATCAGGTCGGCGATGGCTGTCAGGCCGAGGGTGAAGGCGAAGCCGCGGACGTTGCCGACGGCCACGAAGTAGAGCACGAGTGCCGCGAGGAGGTTGACCGCCTTGGAGGCCAGCACGGTACGCTTGGCCCGCTTCCACCCATTCTCGACCGCCGAAACCAGGCCGCGGCCCTCACGGAGCTCATCACGGATGCGTTCGAAGTAGACGATGAATGAGTCGGCGGTCTGGCCGATGGCGACGATGATACCCGCGACGCCGGCCAGGGACAGACGGTAGTTTTCCGTCCAGCCGAGGACGGCAATCGCCAAGTAGGTCAAGGCACCGGCCACGACCAGCGAGGCGATGGTGACGAATCCCAGGGCACGATACTGGAACAGGGAGTACACCACCACGAGCAGCAGCCCGATCAGACCGGCCAGAAGCCCCATCCGGAGCTGTTCCCCACCCAGGGTCGCCGAGATCTGCTGCTCGCTCTGGATGTCGAAGCTGATCGGCAGCGCGCCGAAGCGCAGCTGGTCGGAGAGGGCTTTCGCGGACTGTTCCGTGAAGCCGCCGGTGATCTGCGGACGGCCATCGGTGATTACGGCCTGGGACCGCGGGGCGGAAATGACCTGGTCATCGAGAACAATGGCGAACTGCGACTTCGGATCCGTACCGGTCTCTCCGCCGGCCGCGACGTAGAACTGGTTAAGCCGCTCGGTGACCGTCTTGAACTTCGCGGTGCCCTCGGCGTTGAACTGGATGTTGACGGCCCACTCGTTGGTGACGGCCCCCTGGGCGCCCTGCTGGAGCTGGAACGTGGAGCCCTGGATCTCGACGCCCTTGACCTCAACCGGGCCCAGGATGTACTTGATCGCCGGGGTCTCCTCGGTGGCCGGTTCGCAGGTGACCAGCGGCTTGGCGGGGTCAGAGCGCTCCTGCTTGTCCTGTGCGGGATTGGCGCAGTCCAGTGCCTCGAACTGCTTCATGATGTCCGCGGTGATCCAGTTCGAATCGCTGCCGTTCGTCGGCTTGGCGGTGGGCTTGGGCAGCTGCGCCTCAGGAGTGCGCTCAGCCGCGGGAACCGGCGTTCCGGGCCCGTTCAACAGCACCGGTCGGAAGTTCATGTCGGCCGAGGCCTGGATCAGCGCCCGGGTTTCGGAGGACGGCGTGCCCGGAAGGCTCACCACGACGTTGCGGCCGGACTGGGTGCTGATCTCAGCCTCGGCGACACCCGAACCGTCGACGCGCTGGCGGATGATCGCGACTGCCTGGTTGAGCTGCTCCTCGTTGATGTCCGAACCGCCCTCTACCTTGGGCGCCAGGATCATCTGGGTGCCGCCCTCAAGGTCAAGGGCCAGCTTTGGAGTCCAGCTGGCTTGTCCGGCCATGGTGCCGCCCGCGAGGACGGCCGTCATGACGGCGAGGATTACGCCAAGCCAGACCAACACCCTGATGGCTGATTTCTTGTGGCCAGTTCGTGCCATTGTCGATCTTTCTATAGTTACGGAGGAGCCGCCGGTGCGGGCTGGGCGCCCGTCCCGGCGGCGGGCCGCGGCCGAAGAGTGAAGTGCGGCGCGCTAGTGCGCCAGCGGACTAGATATCCTTCTTGCCTTCGTCGTTGCTGCGCTTCGTGGCGTCGTCCTGGGTTTCGGCAATGCTCGGCGCGCTGCCGTCGGCATCGGCCGTAAGGGAGGAGGCGTCATCCGGCACGGGCGTGGTGTCAGCCACGGGCTCCACGATCTTGGTGACGGCCTGGCGGTGAACGGTGGCCGGGTGGCCGGGAGACAGTTCCAGCACAACCTTGTTCTCCTGCTCATCGATCGAGACGATGCGGCCGAAGAGGCCGAAGCTCGTCATGACCTCAACGCCGGGAGCGAACTGCGACTGAATGGCGGCCTGCTGCTGCTGCGTCTTCTTGTTGCGGCGGAACATCATGAAGATGAAGATGCCGAGCATGACGAACAGCAGGATGGTCATGATGTCGATGCCGCCGCCGGCCTGCGGCTGGGCCTGGGCAGTAATATTTCCGAACACGGGGAAGTTCCATTCTGTACTTGCGTAGCTGGTTGACGGCAGCGTCCGTTCCGCGCCGCATTCCCGGGGAAGAGACCAGCCCCGGTCGGCCGCGCCCCGGAGGGCGGGCCACGGAAACGAACACGGACGTGCCGAGCGTCATACCAGTCTAGAGGGAAAAGCTGGAAGGCCGCTGTTATTGGGCTTTGGAGATCCAGTCGACAGCGGATTGTTCATCTTCCACGTCCGGCGCGAACAGGTCCAGGGTGTCCTGCCCGAAGACGCCGTCTGGCACCGCGTAACCCAAGTGGGTCCACGCCGGCGCCATGGCTATCCGCCCCCGGGGCGTCCGGCCAAGGAGTCCCTCCCGGACCAGGAACGGCTCGGCAACGGTCTCGACCGTTTCGGGTTCCTCGCCAACGGCGATGGCCAGGGTGGAGAGGCCGACCGGCCCTCCGCCGAACTTGGTGATCAGCGCCTCGAGCACGGAGCGGTCCAACCGGTCAAGGCCTCGCTTGTCCACCTCGTACATGTCCAGCGCGGCCGAGGCGGACCTGGCGTCGATCTGCTCGATGCCGTGCACCAGGGCCCAGTCCCTCACCCGCCGCAGGAGGCGGTTGGCGATGCGCGGAGTCCCGCGGGACCGTCCCGCGATTTCGCTGAAACCCGCGGAGTTCACTTTCAGGTCCAGGAGGCCCGCGGACCGGCGCAGGACCAGCTCCAGTTCCTCCACCGAGTAGAACTCCAGGTGGCCGGTGAAGCCGAACCGGTCACGCAGCGGTCCCGGCAGCAGGCCGGCCCGCGTGGTGGCGCCGACCAGGGTGAATGCGGGCAGTTCCAGCGGGATGGCCGTGGCTCCGGCGCCCTTGCCCACCACAATGTCGACGCGGAAGTCCTCCATCGCCATGTAGAGCATTTCCTCGGCGGGGCGGGACATCCGGTGGATTTCGTCCAGGAAAAGGACCTCCCCCTCGGACAGCGAGGAAAGGATGGCGGCGAGGTCGCCGGCATGCTGGATGGCCGGACCGCTGCTGATCCGCAGCGGCGCGTTCATTTCCGCTGCGACAATCATGGCCAGTGTGGTTTTGCCGAGGCCCGGCGGACCGGAAAAGAGCACGTGATCGGCGCTGCGGCCGCGCATCCGGGATGCCTGCAGCACGAGGGACAGCTGTTTTCGGACGCGGTGCTGGCCGACGAAATCGTGCAGGTTCTTGGGCCGCAGGGCGGCCTCGATCGCCTTTTCCTCGGGTTCTTCGCCTCCGGCGACGAGGGACGGCTCAGCCACGGCTGCCTACCCTGTTGCCGGCACGGGCGCCGTCCTGGCCAAGCCATCGCAGCGTGGTGCGCAGGATCTCGGCCACATTGCCCTGGTCCGCAAGGTCGGGCGCGTCGGCCAGGGCTTTGTCGATGCTGCCGCTGGCATCTCTTTCGGACCAGCCGAGGCTGGTCATGGCGGCCACCACCTGGGGCTTCCAGACCGCTTCCCCGGACGGGGCCGGGGCGGCACTCGGGGCGGTGCCGTGGGGAACCAGCTTTCCGGCGAGCTCCAGCACAATCCGGCCGGCGACTTTCGGGCCGATGCCCGGAACTTTGGTGAACGT
The DNA here is from genome assembly GCF_057655195.1 of Arthrobacter sp. Soil_N43. Lineage (NCBI taxonomy): Bacteria > Bacillati > Actinomycetota > Actinomycetes > Micrococcales > Micrococcaceae > Arthrobacter > Arthrobacter sp. Soil_N43. Next base: position 6 of record NZ_JBDGML010000026.1, on the reverse strand, counting down.
TTTGCT
>NZ_JBDGML010000025.1:0-3766 GCF_057655195.1 Arthrobacter sp. Soil_N43 | reverse complement strand
TAAGATAAATCCCGTGACTAGCAACCAGACCAATATTTTTGACCTTTCAGCCTCGTTCAAGGCGTATGACGTCCGCGGCATCGTGGGCGACTCCATCACGGCTGAAATAGTCGAAGCAGTGGGGGCCGCCTTCGTCGACGTGCTGGGCCTGGAAGGCCAGACGGTCCTGGTCGGCGGCGACATGCGCCCCTCCTCCCCCGAGTTCAGCAAGGCCTTCGCCAACGGCGCCGCCACCCGCGGGGCCGATGTGCAGCTGCTGGACCTGATCTCCACGGATGAGCTGTACTACGCGTGTGGCGCCCTCAACGCCGCCGGCGCCACGTTCACCGCCAGCCACAACCCCGCCGAATACAACGGCATCAAGATGGCCAAGGCCGGAGCCGTGCCCATCTCCTCCGAAACAGGGCTCAAGGAGATCCAGGCCCTCGCCGAGCAGTACCTCAACGCAGGCTCCATCCCCGCCGCCGCGAGCCGCGGCCAGATCGGCGTCCAGGACGTCCTCAAGGGTTACGCCGAGTACCTGCGCACGCTCGTGGACCTCTCCGGGTCCCGCCCGCTGAAGGTAGTGGTGGATGCCGGCAACGGCATGGCCGGGCTCACCACCCCCGCCGTCCTCGGCGACACCCTGCTGCCGAAGCTGCCGTTCGAGATCATCCCGCTGTACTTCGAGCTGGACGGCTCCTTCCCGAACCACCCGGCCAACCCGCTGGAGCCGGAAAACCTGCGCGACCTGCAGGCCGCCGTCGTCGAGCACGGGGCGGACATCGGGCTGGCGTTCGACGGCGACGCGGACCGCTGCTTCGTCATCGACGAAAAGGGCCACCCTGTGTCGCCGTCGGCCATCACCGGCATGGTTGCCCGCCGCGAGATCGCGAGGGCCAAGGCCCAGGGTGAGGAAACGCCCACCATCATCCACAACCTGCTGACCTCCCGCGCGGTGCCCGAACTCGTGGCGCAGGACGGCGGACGGGCCGTCCGCACGCGCGTGGGCCACTCCTTCATCAAGGCCGTCATGGCCAAGGAAGGCGCGGTCTTCGGAGGCGAGCACTCCGCCCACTTCTACTTCCGCGACTTCTGGAACGCAGACACCGGCATGCTCGCCGCCATGCACGTGCTGGCTGCCCTGGGCGAGCAGGACGGCCCGCTGTCCGAGCTCGGCCGCGAGTACGAGCCCTACGTTTCCTCCGGCGAAATCAACTCCGAGATCGAAGACAAGGCCGGCGCCGTGGAGCGTGTCCGTGCCGATTTCGCCGGCGAGGACGTCACCGTCGACAACATGGACGGCAGCACGTTCACGGCAGCGGACGGCAGCTACTGGTTCAACCTCCGGCCGTCCAACACCGAGCCCTACCTGCGCCTCAACGCCGAAGCCACCGACCACGCCACCATGGAGCGCGTCCGCGACCGCGTGCTGGCCCTGGTCCGCAGCTAGGACCGGCAGTGGCAGAAACAGCACCGCAGCCGGGGCATTCCTGGCGGACATCGGTTCCGGAGGCTACCGCCACCGATCTGGAAAACCTGCTGGGCACCGGCATGGGGGCAGCGCAGGAGCAGCTGGAGCGGAACGGCGGTTTCCTGCCGTTCGCGCTGGTGGTGGAGAACGACGGCGAAGTCCGCCTGGTGGCCGTTTCGCCGGCGGATGCTGCTGACGGTTCAGGCGACGAGTTCGATGCCGACGGAATGATCAGCGACATCACAGAGCTGCTGCGCCAGAACCGCGATGACTTCCGGGCCGCCGCGATCGTCTGCGACATCACGCTGGTGGAAGAGGGCTCCGATGCCATCCATGTGGCAACCGAGCACCGCGACGGCGCCGTCTTCGCTGCCGTCCTGCCCTACATTGCGAAAGAGTCCACCCGGGAGTGGGAATTCGGCGAACTCAGCGCAGACACGAATGAACCAGTCATCTGGGTGGACTAGCGGGCATGTGCGGAGGCCAGTTGCACGGCATCAGTAGGCTTAGGCCATGAAAATCAACGCCTTCGCGGATGTCAGCCTGCGCGCCCTCATGGTGCTCGCGGCCGCGCCGGAGGCCGACCTCCTCACGACCCAGAGCGTGGCGGACGCCGTCGGCACGCCCTATAACCATGTCAGCAAGGCGATGGCGAAGCTGCGCATGCTGGGACTGATTGACGTTGAGCGCGGGCGCAACGGCGGCTCGCGGCTGAGCGCTGCGGGTCGCCGGGTCACGGTGGGCCAGGTCCTCAGGCACCTGGATACCCGCGAGGACCCCGCGGACTGCATCGCGCCGGGCGGCCCGTGCCCGCTTATCAGGGACTGCCGGCTCCGGGGCGCCCTGGCCCGCGCCCGCGAGGCGTTTTACCGGGAGCTTGACGACGTGGTGGTCGCCACGCTGCCCGCCTCAGGCCAGATGACGCCGGTCTTCGAGGCGATCGGTTTGCGCCCGGGGCTCTAGCAGGCGTTCCGCCTCTCGGATTTGGAGAATCACTTCTACAGGGTGTAGAAATTGGATATGAATATTGGCATTCTAAATACCAATATTCGGATTTCGGTCCGGACGAAGGCCCCGGGCCATTACCTCAGGAGTACACATGCTCTCGGACAAATCACGCCCTGTCATCGAGGCCACGCTTCCGCTGGTCGGCTCCCGGATCGGGGACATCACACCCAAGTTCTACGCCCGGCTCTTCGCGGCGCACCCCGAACTCCTCGATGGCCTGTTCAGCCGCTCCAACCAGCGCTCCGGCAACCAGCAGCAGGCCCTCGCCGGCAGCATCGCCGCCTTCGCCACCCACCTCGTCAACAACCCGGGCTCGCTCCCCGAGACCGTGCTGTCCCGGATCGCCCACAAGCACGCCTCCCTGGGAATCACCGAACCGCAGTACCAAGTGGTCTATGAGCACCTGTTCGCTGCCATCGCCGAGGACCTGGCCGGGGTCATCACGCCCGAAATCGCAGAGGCCTGGACCGAGGTTTACTGGCTCATGGCGGACGCCCTGATCAAGCTGGAGAAGGGTCTTTACGCGGCGCAGGCCAACGACAGCATGTGGACGCCGTGGCGCGTTGCCGCAAAAACGCCCGCAGGCACCGGCGCCGTAACCTTCACCCTCGAACCGGCGGACGACACTCCCGTCACACCCGCACTTCCGGGCCAGTATGTCAGCGTGAAAGTCCAGCTGCCGGACGGCCTCCGCCAGGTCCGGCAGTACTCCCTGTCCGACGACGCCGGAACCCGCCGCACGTTCACCGCCAAACTGGACGACGACGGCGAGGTATCCCCGGTGCTGCACAGCGCCGTCGGCGTCGGCGACGTCCTGGAAATTTCCAACCCGTACGGCGAGATCACACTCAAGGACGGCGACGGGCCGGTGGTACTGGCCTCGGCCGGAATCGGCTGCACCCCCACGGCATCCATCCTCCGCTCCCTGGCCGAAGCCGGATCGGACCGCGAAGTCCTGGTGCTGCACGCCGAAAGCACCCTGGACAGCTGGGCCCTGCGCGGGCAGATGACCGAGGACGTGGCACGGCTGGAAGGCGCCGACCTCCAGCTTTGGCTCGAACAGCCGCAGGCCGGCTCCAAAGCCGGCTTCATGTCGCTGCGCGAAGTGGACCTGCCGGCCGACGCGTCGCTGTACCTCTGCGGCCCGCTGCCGTTCATGAAAAAGATCCGCAACGAGGCAATCGACGCCGGCATCCCCGCCACACAGATCCACTACGAGGTCTTCGGCCCCGACATCTGGCTGGCCTCGTAAGCGAAGAAGCGCGAACGGACACTTAAGCCCCGGGGCTTAAGTGTCCGTTCGCG
>NZ_JBDGML010000024.1:0-8109 GCF_057655195.1 Arthrobacter sp. Soil_N43 | reverse complement strand
GGATGCCGTAGGCCGCGAACGCTACGCGCTCGCCTCCCGCGGGTTCCTCGGGGCAGAGGTGGACCTGGAGGAAACCTACGCCTGGGGCATCGGTGAACTGGAGCGGATCATCGCCGCCCAGGAGGCCGTGGCCGGGGAGATCCGGCCCGGATCGTCCGTTGCGGAAGCCAAGCGGATCCTGAACAGCGATCCCGACCGGCAGCTCAAAGGAACCGAAGCCCTGAAGGCATGGATGCAGGAGCTGTCGGACCGGGCCATCTCCGACCTCGCCGGCGTGCACTTTGACATCCCGGACGTGATGAAGACCCTCGAGTGCCTGATCGCGCCGACCGACGAGGGCGGCATCTACTACACGGGCCCATCCGATGACTTCAGCCGCCCCGGACGCATGTGGTGGTCCGTGCCGGCCGGCGAGGACACCTTCACTACGTGGTCGGAAACCACTACCGTTTTCCACGAGGGCGTGCCCGGGCACCACCTGCAGATCGCCACGGCCGTGTACCGGCGCGAACTCCTGAACAGCTGGCGCCGGAACGTCTGCTGGACCTCGGGGCACGGCGAGGGCTGGGCACTCTACGCCGAAAAGCTCATGGAGGAGCTTGGCTACCTCAAGGACCCCGGCGACCACATGGGCATGCTGGACATGCAGCGGATGCGGGCTGCGCGCGTGGTCTTCGACATCGGCATCCACCTCGAACTGGAAATGCCCGCCCGGTGGGGGTCGGGCAGCTGGACGCCGGAGAAGGGCTACAGCTTCCTCAAGCAAAACCTCGACATCAGCGAGGGGCAGCTGCAGTTTGAGTTCGCACGCTATCTCGGCTGGCCCGGCCAGGCGCCGTCGTACAAGGTGGGCCAGCGGCTCTGGGAGCAGATCCGCGCCGAGCTCGAAGCCAGGCCCGGCTTCGACCTCAAGGCGTTCCACACGAAGGCATTGGACATCGGCTCCGTCGGCCTGGACACCCTCAAGCGGGCGATGCTCGGCCCCGCTGATTGAGCCCGTCGAAATCGAGGGTCTCGACCAGCTCGACCGGCGGCGTCCGGGAGATCTTTGCCACACGCGCTGCGGGAATAACTTCACAAAAGGCCGGCCCTTAGCCGGATTTCCGGGCATGTGGGCGGTTGCCTAGTGCTACTCCCGCGTAATATTTCTCAATGCCAGGTGGAAGCTGTATTTTGCGCGGCCTAGCTTGTTTCGGTGAGCAATCAAATCAGCACTTCTCCTTCGGCCGGGCGCACCGGCTTCCAGCTGCCCCGGTGGGCAGGTTCGTTCGGCTTCCAGATCATCGCCGCCCTCATCGTTGGGCTCGGACTGGGCCTGTTGGCCAAGTACACCGGCAGCACCAAGGCGAGCCCGAACGGTCTTGGCGCAACGCTGCAGACCATCGGCTCGAGCTATGTCTCGCTGCTGCAGACCGCCGTCGTGCCCCTGATTTTCACCGCCGTGGTGAGTTCCATTTCCAACCTCCGCGAAGTCTCCAATGCGGCCAGGCTGGCCTGGAACACCCTGCTGTGGTTCGCCATCACGTCCCTCATCGCCGTGCTGATCGGCATCGGACTGGGCGTGCTGCTGCAGCCCGGCGCCAACACCGGCCTGGCCGGCGAGGCGAAGGAGTATGCAGGCAAGTCAGGTGACTGGTGGGCGTTCCTGACAGGCCTCTTCCCGAAGAACTTCCTGGGCCTGGGCGCCAGCTCCACGGTGGCCGAATCCGGTGCCGTCACCACCGCTGTCAGCTTCAACGTGCTGCAGATCCTGGTGATCGCGATCGCCGTCGGAATCGCTGCCCTCAAGGTGGGCAAGCAGGCGGAACCATTCCTGGCACTCAACGCCTCGGCCCTGGCCGTCATCCAGAAGGTGCTGTGGTGGATCATCCGCATCGCTCCCCTCGGCACCGTCGGCCTGATCGGCAACGCCGTGGCCGTCTACGGCTGGGACACCATCGGTTCACTGGGCAAATTCACCGTGGCGATCTACATCGGCCTGGCCCTGGTGATCTTTGGCGTATACCCCGTGCTGATCCGCTCCCACGGCCTCTCCGTCAAGCAGTACTTCTCCGGCGTGTGGCCGGCCGTGCAGCTGGCATTCGTCTCCCGCTCCTCCATTGGCACACTGCCGCTGACCCAGCGCGTCACCGAACGGAACCTCGGCGTTCCCCGCGGCTATGCCTCCTTCGCCGTTCCGCTGGGCGCCACCACCAAGATGGACGGCTGCGCCGCGATCTACCCGGCCATCGCCGCCATCTTCGTGGCCCAGTTCTTCGGCATCCAGTTGGACTTCAGCCAGTACCTGCTGATCGCCCTCGTGTCGGTCCTCGGATCCGCGGCCACGGCCGGCACCACCGGCGCCGTGGTCATGCTGACCCTGACACTGTCCACGCTGGGACTGCCACTGGCCGGCGTCGGACTCCTGCTGGCGATCGACCCCATCCTGGACATGGGCCGCACAGCGGTCAACGTGGCCGGGCAGGCACTGGTCCCCGCCATCGTGGCCAAGCGCCAGGGCATCCTGGACGAGGCCCTCTACAACGCGCCGCGGTCCGGCGATCCCTTCACGGATGACTCCCCCGCCGGAGAGCCTGCCGCCGAAACGGCCGATGCCCCGAAGGGCCCAGAGCTGGCCGACGCAAGGGCGTAGCCCCGTCCCGGTGTTGCGGCTAGGGTACTGCCATGGATGTCATTCTGGTTCCCGGATTCTGGCTGGACGCTTCTTCATGGTCGGAGGTGACCCCGCCGCTGGTGGCGGCGGGGCACCGCGTCCATCCGCTGACCCTTCCGGGGCTGGAGGCGAAGGATGCCCCGCGCTCCGGCATCGGGCTGCGCGACCACATCGATGCCGTTGTGTCCGCCGTGGATGCCATCGAGGGCCCGGTGGTGCTCGTGGGACACTCCGGCGGCGGGGCGATCATCCACGGAGCCGTCGACGCGCGGCCGGAGCGCGTGGCGCGCGCCGTCTACGTGGACAGCGGCCCGCTCGGAGAGGGCGGCGTCATCAACGATGAACTGCCGGCCGACGGCGACGAGGTTCCCCTGCCGCCGTGGGACGGCTTCGACGAGGCGGACCTCGTGGACCTGAATGACGAGCTGCGGACCATGTTCCGCGCCCGTGCCATTCCGCAGCCAAAGGGCGTGGCCTACGACCGTCAGCACCTCCACGATGCGCGCCGGTACGAGGTCCCCGCAACCGTGATCACCTGCGAATTCCCGACCAGCCTGCTCACGGAGTGGATGGATGCGGGCCACCCCTACGTTGAGGAGCTCGCGCGCATCCGCGACCTCGACCTGGTGGACCTTCCCACCGGACACTGGCCCCAGTTCACCAAGCCCGCCGAGCTCGGTGCGGCAGTCCTGGCGGCTGTGAACCGTTCGGCGTGAGCCCACGCGGGGCGCGGGAAGCCTAGTGCCGGCCGCCGCCGATCACGCCCTGCTCCACCGCCTTGGTGACGGCGTCCGCCTGGGTGAGCGTGCCGTCCGCCACTGCCTGATCCAGCCGCGGCTTCAGCGCGGCCGCCCGGTTCTTCTGTGCTTCGGTTCGCAGTTCTTCCAGTGCCGTTTTCACCTTGGCTTCGTCGATTCCAAGGGACTTGGCCAGGGACGCGGCCAGTGCAGCCTCCATCGCCGCACGGTCCGGCTTTCGCCCGTCGGTTCTCGGACCGGCAGGCCGGTTGGCCTCGCGGAATGCCCGCAGCGCCTCCGCTACCTTGGCCTCGTCCACGCCCAGTTTGGCCGCCAATGCCGCCGCCTGCCCGCCACGATCCCCGTGCCCGTGACCGTGCTTTCCCCGGCCCAGCATGTGACGGTCGGGAGCAGGGATGCCGGAAGGACTGCTGGAGGTGGGGGTGGGAGTTGGAGTGGCCGTCGTTGCCACGGCCATTTCCGTCACACCAAAACCGGCACCGAGCGCCACCGCCCCCGCGCTAAGGCTCAGGGCCACTTTCTTCCTGTGCCGCCGGGAATCTTGCGCAGAGTGCAAACATGCACGTAGTGTAATTGCGTGTCCACTTCCACTTCGCCCTCGCCGCCTCCGCCCGAAACGGCCCCGGCCCCTACCCGCCGGGAGCTCAACAAAGCCGCCACCCGCCAGGCCATCTCGAATTCGACCCTTGAGCTCCTGCGCAGCAAGGGGCCCGGCAAGTTCACGGTGGAGGACATTGCTGAAGCAGCGGGCATCTCACGCCGCACGTTCTTCAACTACTTCAGCAGCACAGAGGCGGCCATCGCCTCGGTGACCCACGGCTTCCTGGACACCGCTCTGCAGCAGTTCCGGCTGCGGCCCCCTAACGAACCCATCCTCGAGTCGGCCCGGGCGGCCCTCGTGGAACTGGCCGACCCGATGTCGGTGGCACCGATGGCCGAGCTTTTCAGCCTGACGCAGGCCAGTCCCTTGCTGGCACGTTCGGAGCTGGAGGCATGGGACCACTGCACAGAACAGATCATCGCCGCCGCCCGCGAGCGCACCGCCCACAGCCAGGCGGGAGACATGGACGAGCTCTACCTCCGTGCCCTGGCCGGTTCCGTCATCTCCTGCGGCAAAGCCGCCATGGAGGTGTGGTTCAGCCGCTGCGGCACGGACCTCTCGCCGAAGTCACTCGCCATCCTCCGGCAACTGCTGATCGATTCCATGGGGCTGTTGGGCTCCGGCTTCACTCCCCAAGCACCCACCTCCGCCCCGCACTCACCAGAACGGTCCTGACATGGCACTTCTCCTCTACCGCCTCGGCAAGTTTTCCTACCGCCACCGCTGGCTTGTCATCTCACTCTGGCTCGCAGTCCTCGTGGCCGTCGGCGGGTCCGCAGCGGCGTTCCATGGAACCATGTCCAACAATTTCCAGATCCCGGGCACCGAAACCCAGCAGATGGCGGACAAGCTCAGGAAGGAACTGCCCTCATCCTCGGGCGGCTCGGCCGGGATCGTCTTCGAAGCCAACGACGCCCGGTTCAGCCAAGCCGGCAGGGAAGCGGTGTCCGCCGCCCTGACAAAGCTCAAGACCCTCCCGGACGTGCAGGGAACGGTGGACCCCTTCGCCACCCAGGCGCAGCTGGACGGGGCCGCGGCCGACCTCGCCGCCGGCGAACGGAAGGCAGCCGCCGCCAAGGCCCAGCTGGAGAAGGCAGCCGCAGAACTCGCAGCCGGCAAGGCCCGGCTGGCGGCTGCTGAACAGCAGATGGCCGCTGCGGGACTTCCGCCGGAGGCCGTTGCGGCCCAGCTCGGCCAGCAGAAGGCCGCCCTCGCCGCGGGTCAGGAAAAGCTCGACGCCGGCACGAAGGAACTCGAGGCCGGCAATGAAAAGCTCGCCCTCGGCAAGCGCCAGCTGGCCGCCTCCCAGGGCATGCGCTTCGTCTCCGCAGACGGCAAGGCCGCGATAGCACAGGTCCAGTTCAAGACCTCCATCAACGGCCTCGAGCCCCGGGTCCGCCAGGAAGTCCAGGACATCGTCAAGGAGGTCTCCTCTGCCGGGGTAACAGCACTGCCCAGCAAGGAAATCACCGAAGACGTCTCCGAGATCTTTGGCGTTGCCGAGATCGTCGGCATCGCCGTCGCGGCCCTGGTCCTGATCCTCATGCTCGGCACGCTGGTCGCCGCCGGGCTGCCCCTCCTCATGGCACTGCTGGGCGTGGCCGCCGGCGTTGGCGGCACCTTTGCCCTGAGCGGGGTCGTCGACATGAGCTCCATTTCGCCGATGCTGGCCCTCATGCTGGGCCTCGCCGTCGGCATCGACTACTGCCTGTTCATCGTCAACCGCCACCGCAGCCAATTACTGGCCGGCATGGACGGCGAAGAATCCGTGGCCCTTGCCACCGGAACCTCCGGCAACGCCGTGCTCTTTGCGGGCTTGACGGTCATCATCGCCCTCGCGGCCCTTGTCGTTCCGGGGCTGCCGTTCCTGGCCGTGATGGGCCTGTCCGCCGCCGCGACGGTGGCCGTCGCCGTCGTCGTCGCCCTGACCCTGACCCCAGCGGTGCTCTCGCTTGTCGGGAGGAAGCTGATCTCCAAGCGGGCCTGGGCAAAGGCCGAGAAGCACAATGCGGAGCCCAACCATGAGGCAGCGGACCGCGCCAAGGACGAACACCGCAGCAGCCACGGCTGGGGCGGGCTCGTCACCAGGCACCCGGTGATGGCCACGCTGGCCGGTGTCCTGCTGCTAGGCATTGTGGCTCTGCCGGCCAGCCAGTTGAGGCTCGCGCTGCCGGACGGCGGTTCCGAGCCCGCCGATTCGCAGGCTTTCAAGGCCTACGACGTGACCAGCCGCAGCTTCGGCGAAGGCACCACCGGCCCGATCGTCGTCGTCGGCGGTTTCCCCGAAGGACTCAGCGAATCGGAGGCCATGGCCAAGCAGCTGGACGTTGCGGATGTCCTGCGCAGCACGGAGAACGTGACGGCCGCGGTTCCTGTGGCCCTGAGCGAGGACCGCCGGACCGCGGTGTTCCAGGTCATCCCCAGGGAGGGACCGGCCAGCGCCAGCACCGTGGAGGTGGTCTCCGGGCTGCGGGCCGAGAAGGGTGCGATCGAGGACTCCCTCGGCGTGAGCATTGGGCTCACCGGCCAGACCGCCGGCAACATCGACGTGTCCACCAAGCTGGGCGACGCGCTGCCGCCGTACCTGGCGATCGTGGTGGGCCTCTCGCTGATCCTGCTGCTGCTGGTGTTCCGCTCGATCGTCGTGCCGCTGCTCGCCACAGGCGGCTTCCTGCTGTCCCTTGCCGCTGCCTTCGGCGCTGTTGTGGCGGTCTACCAGTGGGGCTGGCTGGGGCCAGTCTTCGGCGTCGACAACCCGGGGGCCGTGCTGAGCTTCCTGCCCATCATCCTGATCGGCGTGCTGTTCGGCCTGGCCATGGACTACCAGGTGTTCATCGCCTCGGGCATGCGCGAGTCCTTCATGCACGGGGAATCGGCCAGGCACGCGGTGCGCTCCGGCTTCAGCCATGCCTCCGCAGTGGTCACGGCCGCCGCCATCATCATGGTCAGCGTGTTCTCCGGCTTCATCTTCTCGCACCTGAACATGGTCCGGCCGCTCGGCTTCGCCATGGCGTTCGGCGTGCTGGTGGACGCGTTCGTGGTGCGCATGACGATTGTCCCGGCCGTGATGTACCTGCTCGGCGAAAAGGCGTGGTGGCTGCCGCGCTGGCTCGACCGCATCCTTCCTGACGTTGACGTGGAGGGGGCAAGGCTCCGCAAGCCAAGCACGACGGCGGCCGGCGCCTCGGCGCCCGAACCCGCCGGTGTCGCGGCCGGCTAGTGGCCGCAACCCGCCCCTGCGCCTGCGCCTGCGCCTGCGAGGATATGGAAGTGCATTCTCATCCTGTCGCCCCGCCCGATGTTCAAGCAGCTGATCGAATGTGGGACACCTACGCCGCCGCACATCCCGAGGCCGTCGCCGCATCGCCCGAGTACACGGTCGAACACTTCGGTGATTCGAAGCGGCTCGCCAACGAACTCCTCGGTGTGGTTCTCAGCGGAAGGAAGCGTGCGACAGCGGAGCTCGTCGCCGACTTCATCGCCCGCGGCGACCAGGTGCCCCGGATCGGATCCCATTGGATAGCCTGCGACGGTGACGGGCTGCCCCGCATCATCATCCGCAGTACGGAACTCCGTATCGGCCCCTTCACGGGCGCTGATACGGCCTTCGCTCGTGATGAGGGCGAAGGCGACCTGACCCTGGAAAGTTGGCAGCGTGAACACCGCCGCTACTGGACGCGCGTCTGCGACGCCGCCGGCCGTGAATGGTCAGAGGACGACGAGATCGTCTTTGAGCGCTTCGAAGTGGTCTGGCCACCCGAGCACGCGGACGCGCCGCAGCGGTAGAGTGCCGCAGCACTAGCAGTACAACTAGCGCTGCACCGCTGCATGACCGGAATGCGGCTCGCGGCCAGCTCAGGCCGCGCGCCTACCTTCCGCCGTGTGCAGACCCCGGCCCCGCATACGAACCTTTGCGTACCGCCGGAGTTCACGTCTGTGCCTGCATGCTTCCGTGTTCGACACGCCAAGCTGCGTCCCGGGCAGCGGCGGTGCTGTGGAGTGGTAGGTGTGGCCGGTCGGTGTTCGGAGTTCGATGGTGTGCCGTGGGCCGGGCCGGGGTATGGCTTTCCAGCCAGTGGTTTCTTTGGTGTGGTTGC
>NZ_JBDGML010000023.1:0-10129 GCF_057655195.1 Arthrobacter sp. Soil_N43 | reverse complement strand
GCCTCCCGAATTCGCCGACCTTACGCACACCCCCATGCGCGTGCTGCGGAAGGTGGCAAATCCGGGCGGTTTCAACCTGGGCATGAACCAGGGCGTGGTGGGTGGGGCAGGGATTGCCGGACACCTGCACCAGCACATCGTTCCGCGGTGGGGCGGGGACGGGAACTTCTTCCCCATCATCGCCCAGACCAAGGCGATCACGCAGACCCTCGATGAGGTGCGCCAGCAGGTTGCCGAGGCATGGCCCGGGGAGACGCATGCTGAATAGGCATGCCCGCGGTTTCTTCACCGCGCTGTTCTCTCCGCTTGCCCGCTGGCTGCTCAAGGTCGGTGTCTCGCCGGACGCCATCACCATCGTCGGCACCGTGGGCGTGGTGATCGGCGCCCTGGTGTTCTACCCGCTGGGGCAGCTCTGGTGGGGAACCATCTTCATCACGGCCTTCATCTTCTCCGACGTCATTGACGGCATCATGGCGCGGATGCAGGACCGGGGCGGCGCCTGGGGCAACTTCCTGGACTCGACCCTGGACCGGGTGGCCGACGGCGCATTGTTCGCTGGCCTCGCTATCTGGTTTTTCACCGGCGGCGCGGATACAGCGATAGCAATTGCCGCCGTCGTCTGCCTTGTCCTGGGCATGGTGGTCTCCTATGTCAGGGCCAAGGCGGAGTCCCTGGGGTTCCAGGCGAACGTGGGGATCGCCGAACGCGCCGAGCGCCTGGTCTCCGTGCTCGTCGTCACTGGCTTCACCGGGCTGGGGCTGCCGAGCATCGTGCTGTTCGTGACCCTGGTGTTGCTTGCGATTGCAAGCCTCATCACCGTGGTACAGCGCGTGCTGACGGTCCGCCGCCAAGCCTCCCAGGACACCCCGCAGTCCTGATTAAGCCCCGCCGCCGCCGTGGGACTAGTATTGGGATTACCTGGTCAATGGATCCGGGAATCCGGTGTGTGCGAAGTACGGCATTCGCGTGCCGTCTGCACCGGGACGAGAGACCGGATCCAGCAACATCTATCTACCCATAGGGGTTTTTGTGTCTACACCTGATGTAAGCAGCGAAGCCGGCTCGTCCGCCAACAGCGTCACGGGCAGCAACCGCGTCAAGCGCGGCATGGCAGAGATGCTCAAGGGCGGCGTCATCATGGACGTCGTCAACGTCGAACAGGCCCGCATCGCCGAAGATGCCGGTGCCGTTGCTGTGATGGCGCTTGAGCGCGTCCCGGCCGACATCCGCGCCCAGGGCGGCGTGTCGCGCATGTCCGATCCGGACATGATCGACAAGATCATCGACGCCGTCTCCGTGCCGGTCATGGCCAAGGCCCGGATCGGCCACTTCGTCGAGGCGCAGGTCCTGCAGTCCCTCGGCGTGGACTACATCGACGAGTCCGAGGTCCTGACCCCGGCCGACTACACCAACCACATCGACAAGTGGAACTTCACCGTTCCCTTCGTGTGCGGTGCCACGAACCTCGGTGAGGCGCTGCGCCGCATCAACGAGGGCGCGGCGATGATCCGTTCCAAGGGCGAGGCCGGCACCGGAGACGTCTCCAACGCCACCACGCACATGCGCCAGATCCGCGCCGAAATCCTCAAGCTCGCAGCCCTGCCGGAGGACGAGCTGTACGTCGCGGCCAAGGAGCTGCAGGCACCGTACGAACTGGTCAAGGAAGTTGCCTCCACCGGCAAGCTCCCCGTGGTGCTGTTCACCGCCGGCGGCATCGCCACCCCGGCCGACGCCGCGATGATGATGCAGCTCGGCGCCGACGGCGTGTTCGTCGGCTCGGGCATCTTCAAGTCCGGCAACCCGGCGCAGCGCGCCGCGGCCGTCGTGAAGGCCACCACTTTCTTCGATGACCCGGACGTGATTGCCAAGGCCTCCCGCGGCCTGGGCGAAGCCATGGTGGGCATCAACGTCGACGAGATCCCGCAGCCGCACCGCCTCGCCGAACGCGGCTGGTAGTCCTCTGCCGTACGGCAGGTCCTGATCCTCTGCTTGCTATTCCCCACGTCCCGCTAAAGCCGCTTCGCGGCGAGCGGGGACGCAGGGCCCCTTTTACGCAAGCTGCCGGACCAGTACCTGCCTCCGAGCAACAAACCGCGACGGCGGCGAGTCACCTTTGCTGGGTGACTCGCCGCCGTCGTTCCTTTTGTAAGGGGTGGTGCGTTACTCGAGGCCGCGGCGCTTCAGGAGGGGCTCCAGTTGGGCGTCGCGTCCCCGGAGGGTGCGGAACGACTCCAGCGGGTCCCGGCTGTTGCCCCGGGAGAGGAGCTCAGCGCGGAAGCGGTCGCCGTTGGCCCGGGTGAGCCCGCCGTTTTCGACGAACCAGTCCACGGTCTCCGCGTCAAGGACTTCACTCCAGATGTAGGAGTAGTAGCCTGCCGCGTAGTAGTCGCCGGCGAAGATGTGCTGAAAATAGCCGGTGCGGTACCGCGGCGGGATGAGCGTGTGGGCAACCCCCGCTGCTGCCAGGGCCTTGGCCTCGAATTCCAGGACGTCCTGCGGAACGCTGCCGGCGTCGAGCACGTGCCAGGCCAGGTCAAGCAGCGCGGCGCCGAGGTACTCGGTGGTGGCGAACCCCTCGCCCCACAGCCGGGATTCGTTCAGCCGGTCCACCACGTCCTGGGGGAGCGGCTCACCCGTGGCGTGGTGGCGGGCATAGTTTGCCAGGACCTCCGGCCACATGATCCACATTTCGTTGACCTGCGAGGGGTATTCCACGAAGTTGCGGGGCACGCTGGTGCCCGAGAACCGCGGATAGGTGACTTCCGAAAAGAGCCCGTGCAGGGCGTGCCCGAACTCATGGAAGAGGGTGCGGACCTCATCCAGGGTCAGCAGGGTTGGCTCTCCCGCGGGCGGTTTGGAGATATTGAGGTTGTTGATCACCACGGGCTTGGCGCCCAGCAGGTCCGACTGGTCAACCAGGGAATCCATCCAGGCACCGCCGCGTTTGGTTTCCCGCGTGTAATAGTCGCCCAGGAACAGTCCCAGTCCCGAGCCGTCCGCGTTGCGCACTTCCCAGACCCGGACGTCAGCGTGGTAGCCGGAGAGGTCCGGCCGCTCGTGGAAGGTGATCCCGTACAGCGACGTGGCCGCGAAGAACACCCCGTCCACCAGGACCCGGTCCAGCTCAAAGTAGGGCCGGATGGCCTGCTCGTCCACCGCATAGCGGTCGCGGCGCACCTTCGCCGAATAGTAGGCCCAGTCCCAGGCCTCAAGTTGGTGTCCGGCACTCTCGGCCAGGGCCGCGGCCTCTGTGTCAGCGTTGCGGACAGCCGCCGGCGCCAGCCGGTTGAGCATGGACCGGACCGCCTCGAAGTCCGGTGCGGTCTGCCGGTCCACCACGAGTTCGGCGAAGTTACTGAAGCCCAGCAGGGTGGCCTTCTCGGCGCGCAGCCGGACCATGGACGTCACGAGGTCCTGCACATCAAGGCTCCCGCCGCTGCTGCCCCGGGCGATCGATGCCTCGTAGAGGCGGCGGCGGACGCCGCGGTTCTCCAGCGCCGCCATGGCGGGCTGGTTGGTGGGCTGGATGAGGGTCAGCAGGAACTTGCCCTCGTGGCCCGCCACACGGGCGGCTTCCGCGGCGCTGGCGACGTCGTCAGCCGGCAGGCCCGCCAGGTCCGTGGCATCGTCCAGCAGCAGGGCGGCGCTCTTCATGGCCTCCTTGACGCGCTGTCCGAACTCCGTGCCAAGGCGGGACAACTCCGCATTCAGCCCCTTGAGCTTCTCCTGGCCTTCATCATCCAACTGGATCCCGGACTGCCGGAATTCCTTCAGGTATTCCTCGACAAGCCGGCCGGACTCGGCATCAAGTCCTGCCGTGTCGATGGCGGCGAACCGCTCGTACAGGCCGCGGTTGAGGTATACGGCATCCTGATGGGCGGCGAAGCGCGGCGCGAGTTCCGTTTCGAGGTCCTGGATCGCATCCGAGGCGTCCGCCGACACCACCGTGAAGAATGCCGCGGCGGCGCGCTGCAGCAGGCGGCCGGAGCGTTCCATTGCCAGCGCGGTGTTCTCGAACGTAGCCGGAGCGGGGTTGCCCACAATGGCCTGGATCTCGGCCAAGTGTTCCGCCAGACCGGCATCCACCGCCTCGGCGTAATGGGTGTCCTCGATGGCCGCGAAGGGAGGCAGCCCGAACGGCAATTCGCTCAGGCTCAGCAGGGGATTGGTCATGAAGCAACCCTTTCATGCAGGCGCGGAGTTCACAATGACGACTGGCGCGTTTTTGGAGCGCGGGCCACCGTAGGATTGCGGACATGGGGAACTCACACAGCACCGTGATCGGCCGCACTGCCCGGGCCGCTGCCGCGGCGGCACTCATTGCCGCGCTGGCATCGTGCGGCGTCATCGCAGGTCAGGGCGGCAGTCAGGGCAGATCCGACGGCGGCGCGGGACAGGGGACTGCCAGTGCGTCGCCTGCTGCGCCGGCCGGTTCGCCGGGAACGTCGGCCAGCGAACCGGCAGTTCCGTCGGCTGCGGAGCAATCAGGCGCGGCAGCTCCCACGCAGTCGCCGGCTCCCAGCGAGTCCACTGCTCCCAGCCAGACGCCGACCCCCGGTACAGGACCCGAATGCCGGGCTGTCCGCTGCGCCTCCGTGGTGGTCACCGGCGACATGCTGGTCCACACGCAATTGTGGGAACAGGCGCGCCTGGATGCCTTGGCGGCGGGCTCCAAAGGGCTCGACTTCGGGCCGCTGCTGGAAGGCCAGCGGCGCTACATTGAGCAGAGCGACCTCGCCATTTGCCACCAGGAGACGCCGGTGGCAGCCCCGGCGGGCCCGTTCTCGGCGTACCCGTCGTTTAACGTGCCGCCGCAGATCATCGCCGCCGCCAAGGGCGTGGGCTACCAGGCGTGCACCACGGCGAGCAACCACACGATCGACCAAGGTACCGCCGGCCTGGTCCGGACCCTGGATGCGCTGGACGCTTCGGGGCTGCAGCACACCGGTTCCTACCGGACCGAGGCGGACTCAAACGGCGTTCTCATCCTGCCGACGGCAGCCGCCGACATCGCCGTCATCCAGGCCACCTACGGCCTGAACGGCCAGATCCCGGAACAGGACTGGCAGGTGGACATGCTCGATGCCCCGGCGATGATTGCCAAGGCGAAGAAGGCGCGGCAACTCGGCGCGGACATCGTGCTGGGAGTCATGCACGCGGGGGACGAATACGCCAGTGTCCCGAATGCCCAGCAGCAGGAAATGGCCCACGCCCTGGTGGACAGCGGTCAGTTCACCATGATTTATGGGCACCACACGCACTCGGTGCTGCCCATTGAGAAATACAAGGGAACGTGGATCGTCTACGGGCTGGGCAATGGCGTGACGGAGCTGTCGCCCACGTACGCGGTCAATAACGAAGGGCTGCTGGTACGGGCCCAGTTCAGCCAGGACGCCGCCGGCAAATGGACGGCGGCCGACCTTGGCTGGGCGCCGTCAGTCATTGTCAACGCGCCGTACCGCTGGTGTTCTGTTGCTTCTGATGCGCCGCAGGGCGTCTGCGCCAGCCCGGCCGCCGACGCCGAGACCAGGCAGCGGACCAGGGCCGTGGTGGAATCGATGGGGGCCGCAACGGCAGGGGCCCACGAACTCCTGATCAGCAAGGAGAAGTAGCGGCCCCTAGCGCGGCCGGCGGGCCGCGTGTTCCCTGGCCAGAACAGCGAAGTGGTCGTCCGGTTCGCCTGGCGTAAAGGAACCATATTTGCGTTCGGCGGCGTTCCGGATCAGGAAGTCTGCGATGGCCGGGTTCTTGGGGAGCAGGGAGCCGTGCAGGTAGCTCGCCACGATGTTGCGGTAGCGGGCGCCCTCATGGCCGTCCTTGCTGTTATTGCCGGTCCCTTTTTCGACAGTGCCCAGGGGCCTCACGCCCGGGCCGAGGGTCGTCTGGCCGCTGTGGTTTTCGTAGCCAAGGACTTCGCCGAACTCGGCAGTGGTCACTTTCACGTTGCCAATCAGGCGTTCGTCCGTTCCGTGGGTTTCCACATCCAGGATCCCGATGCCCGGAATGACCGCGCCCGAGCGCGTCTTGAAGAAGTGTCCGAACAACTGGTACAGGCCGCAGATCACCAGCATCGGCGCGTCGTCCTCCGCAAGGCCCCGTAGGGTGTCCGCCCGCATCTGCAGGTCGTCCTGGATCACCAGCTGCCCGCTGTCCTGCCCGCCGCCGGCCACGATCAGGTCCACCTCGTCGGGGAAATCATCGCCCGGGTTGTATTCGAGGAGCTCCGGGGTGTAGCCGTGCCACTTGAGCCGCTGCTGCAGCACCAGGGCGTTGCCCCAGTCTCCGTAGATGTTCATGTCGCGCGGATAGAGCTGCAGGACCCGGATGGTCCCCTTGCTGCCTGACGTCCCGGGGGTCATGAGACCACCTCCACTGTGGTGATTTTGGACAGCTCGCGGCGGATGGCGAGCATGGCTGTGTAGGTGCAGAAGACGCGCTTGGGTTTGTCCTTCGAGCCGGCGATGAAGGCGGCCAGCGCCGGGGCGATCTCCGTGTTGACGGCGCGGACCGCCACTTCGTCGTACTGCAGGCGCAGCGCCATGTCATAGGCGCGGGAGCCGCTGACCTGGTCCACGCCGTCTATCCGCAGTGAGTCGAAGTCGACGTCCCACAGCCAGGACATGTCCCGCCCGTCGGCGTAGTTGTCGTTGATCGCGATCATGGTGGCGTACCCGCCCGAAGGGAAAGACTTCAGGCCCAGCCGGAATCCGCTGGGGTTCTTGACGAGTACCAGGTCCAGAGGCAGCCCGTCCACCACCAGGCTCTCGCCGCGGCCGAAAGCAGGGGCCACCTTGGACAGCGCGTCGAGCAGCGCCGCGTGGTCCGCGGTGGCAGCGCCGCTGCCGCAGATGCTGCGGGCCAGCACCAGCGCCGCGGCGGCGTTGAAGATGTTGTAGACGCCGCGGAGTTTCATCGAGGTGGTGACCGTGGCGCCGTCGTACTCGAAGTCAGCGTCGTCCGCACCGACCCGGCGTAGCACGACGTCGGCAGTCTGCCTTTGGGGGACGGTCGCCGGGGCAGGGCTTCCGGGGCCGGCGCGCAGCTCGTCGTCGCTGGGAAAAGTGCCCAGCAGGGAGTCGTCCAGGCCGAAGTAGCGCACGTCCGGTCCGTGGAGGGTCTCGGCAATTCGCGCGACCCGCGGATCCTCGCGGTTCAAGACGACCGTGCCGGTGGTCTTGTCGGCGATCTGCTGCAGGAGCTGCGCCGTCTTGTCGATTTCCCCGAAGCGGTCCAGCTGGTCGCGCAGCACGTTCAGCAGGAGGCTGTAGCGCGGCGGGACCCGGTTGACGAAGTGCACAGCGTGGGCTTCATCAAGTTCAAGTACCGCGATGTCAGCATCCAGGCGTCCGCGCCAGTCGACCTCGCCCAGGAGGGCAGCCGCCACGCCGCGGGTGAAGTTGCTGCCCGTGCGGTTGGTAAAGACCTTCAGGCCCTGGCTTTCAAGGAGCTCCACCACCATCTTCGTGGTGGTGGTTTTGCCGTTGGTTCCGCTGACCACCGCGACCCCGTGGGGGAGCGTGGACAGTGTCCGCTGCATGAAGCCGGGATCGATTTTCTCGACCACCAGACCTGGAAAAGCGGAGCCTCCGCCCCTGAGCCGGGTTACCCGGCGAACGAGCTTGCCGAGCGGAATGCTGAAGGAAAACATGCTCTGTAATATATCCCAGTTGAGGCATGGAACGTTCGGCCCTTGTCCCGAAGGGGGCGGGGCGCGGCCTCCGGGACACTATGATTATTGGATGACCAATCCCCTTTCCGCCGCGGATCCGCGCGTTCGTGCAGGTATCGGTTCAGGACTGCGCATCGGCGTCCTGGCACTTCAGGGCGACTTTCGCGAGCATCTCCGCGCCGTCGAGGCGTCCGGCGCCACCGGCATCGGGGTCCGGCGTCCTGCGGAACTTGACGGCCTCGACGGGCTCATTATTCCCGGAGGAAAATCCACCGCCATCGACAAGCTGGCCCGGGCCTTCGAACTCGCGGACCCGCTGCGCAAGCACATCGCCGAAGGCCTCCCGGTCTACGGCTCCTGCGCCGGAATGATCCTCCTGGCGCATGACATCGCGGACCCCGCCACGGATCTCGCCGGCAATCCGCAGCAGACCTTCGGCGGCCTGGACATCACCGTGCGGCGCAACGCCTTCGGGCGCCAGCGGGAGTCCTTCGAGACCGACCTCGACTTCCGGGGCCTGGACTTCAGCGCCACCGAAGACGGCGTGGCGCCGGTGCACGCCGTTTTCATCCGCGGCCCGTGGGTGGAGCGGGTTGGGCCGGGGGTCGAGGTCCTGGCCCAGGTGGAGCCGGCGGACCCCGTCCACGCCTCCCACGCAGCCGATCTGCAGGGGACAGCTAGAATTGTTGCAGTGCGTTCCGGCCAACTGCTGGCCACCTCCTTCCACCCGGAAGTGACAGGCGAGAAGCGCGTGCATGAACTTTTTATCCGCATGATCAGAGGAGAAGCGTAAGCATGTCAGGCCACTCCAAATGGGCAACGACCAAGCACAAAAAGGCCATCATTGACAGCCGCAGGGCAAAGTCGTTCGCCAAGCTGATCAAGAACATCGAAGTCGCGGCACGCATGGGCGGACCGGACCTGGCCGGCAACCCGGGGCTGGACCTGGCAGTGACCAAGGCCAAAAAAACCTCGGTGCCCAATGACAACATCGACCGCGCCATCAAGCGCGGCGCAGGCCTCACTGGCGAAGTCGTGGACTACACGGAGATCATGTACGAATGCCGCGGCCCGCAGGGCTCCGCGCTGCTGATCGAGTGCCTCACCGACAACAAGAACCGCGCAGCCTCCGAGGTGCGCCTCGCCATCTCCCGCAACGGCGGCACCATCGCCGATCCCGGGTCGGTCAGCTACCTGTTCACCCGCAAGGGCGTTGTCACCCTGCCGAAGAACGGCCTCAGCGAGGACGACGTCCTGATGGCAGTGCTCGACGCCGGCGCCGAGGAAGTCAAGGACAACGGCGACACCTTCGAAATCCACTCCGACCCGAAGGACCTCCAGGCCATCCGTGACGCCCTCAAAGAGGCCGGGATTGAATACGACACCGACGAAGCCGAGTTCGTGCCGTCCATGGAGGTTCCCCTCGACCTGGATGCCGCCAAGAAGTTCATGAAGCTCGTTGACGCGCTGGAAGACCTTGACGACGTCCAGAACGTCTACAGCAATGCCGACCTCAGCGACGAAGTGCAGGCCGCACTGGAAGCCGAGTGATCCCGCACTCCTGCACTGACTTTGAGGCCCGGCCTTGACCCTCCGAGTATTGGGAGTCGACCCGGGCCTCACCCGTTGCGGCATCGGCGTGGTGGACGTGGAAAAGAACCGCCGCGCCACCATGGTGGCCGTGGGCGTGGTGGGGACCTCTGCCGAGGAGAGCCTGGACCAGCGCCTGCTGGTCATTGCCCTCGCCATCGACGAGTGGCTCGACCGGTATGAGCCGCACGTCCTGGCCGTGGAGCGCGTCTTCTCCCAGCTCAACGTCAGCACGGTGATGGGTGTTGCCCAGGCCTCCGGTGTGGTCATCGCCGCAGCCGCCCGGCGGGGGATCCCGGTGGCGCTCCACACGCCGTCGGAAGTCAAAGCGGCGGTGACGGGCAGCGGATCCTCGAACAAGGACGCCGTCACGAAGCTGGTGACCAAAATCCTGCGGCTGGACGCCCCGCCGCGGCCGGCGGATGCCGCCGATGCCCTCGCCCTCGCCATTACCCACGCGTGGCGGGCCGGCAGCGGAGCCGCGGTTGCCACCACCGGTCCTGGCAGCAGTTCGCTGACTCCGGCCCAGCGCGCCTGGGCCGAAGCGGAGGCAAAGGCGCGGCGTGGACGCTGATTGTCCCAGGCCCTTGCTAGGGTATTCGTAGATATGTTCGGATAGTCGGTTTAGCCGGCGGTAGTTCAGGAGCCTGGCCTTGATTAGTTTTCTCCGCGGAACCGTAGCGCACGTTGGCCTGTCCACTGCCGTGATCGACCTCAACGGCGCCGGCATGAGCGTCAACGCCACCCCGCAGACCCTCAGCAGGCTCCGCACCGGCGAGGAGGGGAAGCTCTTCACGTCCCTGATTGTGCGCGAAGATTCCCTGACCCTCTTCGGCTTCGCCAGCGACGACGAACGTGAGGTCTTCGACG
>NZ_JBDGML010000022.1:0-11816 GCF_057655195.1 Arthrobacter sp. Soil_N43 | reverse complement strand
GTGCGGTCATGACGTTCCTCCTTCCGTTCGGGCTGCGTTTTTCTAGACTACGGCTCTGGCCAGGCGGCCTCCGGTGTTCCCGGCGGTGTGGCTCCCTCCGGGTCAACGAACCTGGGCTGGGTTCAGTTTCACCCGTCGCAGCAGTTGCGCGTTCAGGGCAACCACGATCGTTGAGGCGGACATCAGGACAGCTCCGGCTGCGGGGGAGAGTACGATACCGGCGAAGGCAAGCACTCCGGCGGCCAGCGGGACGGAAATGATGTTGTAGCCGGTGGCCCAGACCAGGTTCTGCCACATCTTGCGGTAGCTGGCGCGGGACAGGTCTACCATGGACAGGACAGCGCGGGGGTCGTTGCCGGCCAGGACCACTCCGGCTGATTCCATGGCGACATCGGTGCCGGCGCCGATGGCGATGCCCACCTCTGCCCGGGCCAACGCGGGGGAGTCGTTGACGCCGTCCCCGACCATGGCCACCTTTTGTCCGCGGGCCTGGAGCTCTGCGACCTTCTTGTCCTTGTCCGCGGGCAGGACTTCGGCGAAGACCTCGTCGATGTTCAGCTCCGCCCCGACGGCTTCAGCGACCTGCCGGGCGTCGCCGGTGATCATGGCGACCTTGATGCCTCGGTTCTGCAGGGCGGCGACGGCCTGGCGCGACTCCTCACGGACGGCGTCCTCCAGGCTCACCGCACCCAGCACGCGTTGTCCGTCCACGACGTGCAGAACAGCCGCCCCGCGGTCCATCCACTCTCGCGTGGAAGCAGCCAGTGTTTCGGGTTCGGTGATGCTGAGTTCCTTCAGGAGGGCGGGGCCGCCGACCTGGAGGGTGCGTCCGTCCACGGCGGCGCGTACGCCGCGGCCCGTCATGGAGGTGAAGCCTGTGGCCTGCGGGATGTCCAGGCCCCGTTGGTTGGCTGCCTTGACGATGGCGCGTGCCACGGGGTGTTCGCTGTCGGATTCGACGGCGGCGGCCAGAGCCAGCAGCTCCTCGCGGCTGGCGCCGTCGGCAACGGCGACGTCTTTGAGTTCGGGTTCGCCTTTGGTCAGGGTGCCGGTCTTGTCGAACAGCACGACGTCGATGGTGCGCATGCGCTCCAGCGCCATCCGGTTCTTGATCAGCACTCCGGCGCGGGCTGCCTGCTCGGTGGAGATGGCAATGACCAGCGGGATAGCGAGGCCGAGGGCGTGCGGGCACGCAATCACCAAAACCGTGACGGTCCGGGTGACAGCGTCCGGGACGCTGCCCAGCAGCGTCCAGGCGATGAAGGTGATGAGACCGGCAACGGTGGCGAAGTAGAACAGGAAGGCCGCGGCCCGGTCCGCCAGCGCCTGCGCCCGGGAGGAGGACGCCTGGGCTTCGGCAACCAGCCGCTGGATCCCGGCGAGCGCGGTATCGTCCCCGACAGCGCTGACACGGACCCTGACGGTGTTGTCGGTGGCGACCGTTCCGGCTACCACCGAGTCACCGACGGACCGGAGCACGGTCTTGGATTCGCCGGTAATCATTGATTCATCGAACTCGGCCTGGCCGCCGATAACGGTGCCGTCTGCCGGCATCCGTGCCCCGGACCGGACCAGGACCATGTCCCCCGCGCGGAGCTCGGAGATGCTCACGGTTTCTGTCCCGGCGCCGGTGATGCGTTCGGCCTCGTCCGGCAGCAGAGCCGCGAGGGCGTCCAAGGCTCCCTGGGCGGAGCCGAGGGCGCGCATTTCGATCCAGTGGCCCAGCAGCATGATGGCCACCAGCAGGGCAAGCTCCCACCAGAAATCCAGGTCGAAGTCGCCAATGCCCAGACTGGTGACCCAGGAGGCGACGAATGCGACGCTGATGGCCATGCCGATCAGCAACATCATCCCCGGCTGCCGGGACTTGAGTTCGTTCAGGCCGCCCTTAAGGAACGGCATGCCTCCATAGAAGAAGATCACCGTTCCCAGCACGGGCGGGATCCAGACTGACCCCGGGAACTCGGGCGGCATGTAGCCAAGCAGGTGCCCGAACATCTGGCTGAAGTACACCACCGGCACCGACAGGGCGAGGGTCAGCCAGAACCGGTCCTTGAACATTGCCGTGCTGTGCCCGGCATGCTGTCCGTGTGGGTGGACGACGTGGTCATCGTCGTGGCTATGTCCTTCATGGTGGCCGTGATGCCCGGGCGGGGTGGCCGCGGAATGGTTGTGGTGCTGAGTGAGGTTTTCCATGATTCCGCGCATGTCAGTTCCATTCCTTGAGGAGAAGTTATGGGTGCTGGGGTTGAACGGCTGTGACGGCGATGCAATGCACCGGCCTGGACATACCACTTCACTGACAACACGATCAATATACCCCTGGGGGGTATCTGAGGCAAGAGACTTTCACAACCGATGAACGGAAGTCGCATGGGGCCGGAGTTGCTGAACTCGGCATTGTGGGTTGAGACGTAGGTCACGTCGAGTAATCCGGAAAGAAGGACGATGATGTCTGCCCCCATGACAGAAACACCAGCGGTATCCGCGGGCGAAGGCAGCCGCGAAGGCACGGAGTTGCCCCCGTATTCGCATGAACTGAGCTGGCCCGAGGGAATGGCGCCGTTCAAGGTTGTCGATGACGGAACGCAGGGCGATCCCTACGCCCACTATGAATGGATGCGGGACAACGCCCCCGTGCTGCGGGCCCACTCGCCCGTATCTGATGTGTGGTTCATCTCCCGCTACGACGACGTCCGCCGGGCGATGCGTGCCCCGAAGATCTTCTCCTCCCAGGTTGTGGACCCCGTTCCGCTGACCTTCCTCACGCTGTTCGACGCCCCTAACCACACCCGGCTCCGCCAGGTCGTTGCGCAGGCCTTCATTCCGAAGGCCATCGCCCGCTTTGAGGAGCGGGTCCGCGAGAACGCCGAAAAGTACCTGGCCCCGATGCTCGCTGCCGGCCGCGGCGACGCCGTCGACGACTATGCGATCCCGCTCAGCATGTCCACCATCAGTGCCCTCCTGGACGTGCCGGCGGAGGACTTCGACAAGATGAAATTCTGGTCCGACGAAACCTTCAGCTACTTCGGCCGGCTCGCCCGCAACGCCCAGGGGACCGGCACCGACGAGCAGAGCACCTTCGAGTTCTTCGCGTACCTCAAGGACACCATGGAGCGCCTCTACAGGGAGGGGAGCGACTCCGTCGGCGGCCACATCGCCCGGATGTGGAAGACCGGCCTGCTCAGCGAGAAGGAAGCCAAGGAACTCTGCGCCTTTGTCTTCGTCGCCGGACACGACACCACCACTATCCTGCTCGCCAACGCGTTCCGTGTTTTCAGTGAACAGCCCGGACTGCTGGACCGGATCCGCCGGAACCCCGGCGACGCCACGCTTTTTGTCGAGGAACTGGCCCGCTACCGCGGCACAGTGCAGCGCGCCAGCCGGATCACCACGGAGGATGTGGAAGTTGCCGGCGTGATGATCCCTGCCGGCGCCATAGTCCGCCTGCTGCCGGCCGCCGCCAACCGGGACAGCAGCAAGTACCCCGACGGCGAACGCTTCGACATCGACCGCAACACCGACGGCCATCTCGGCTTCGGCCACGGCGTCCACAGTTGCCTCGGTGCGCCGCTGGCACGCCTCGAAGTCCTGGTGACGGTGAGGCTGCTCGCCGAAAAGCTCGGATCCTTGGCCCTGGATCCCAACAGGCCCATCGAATATGTACGCGGAAACAACCTGACGAACTCGGGGCCGGAGCACCTCCACGTGATGCTGGAGCAGTTCAATGCGTGAGCAGGAAGCAATGGTCGGGACCGCCACTCCGGTGGTGATCGTGGGCGCCGGGCATTCCGGCGTTGCTGTTGCTGCGGGACTCCGTGCCCGCGGCTGGGAAGGAGGCATTCTGCTGCTCGACACGGAGAACGAGGCGCCCTATGAACGCCCTCCGCTCTCCAAGGACCTCCTGAAAGACGGCGCATCCGATGAGTCCGCCGTCCTGCGCAAGGAGAAGTTCTACCAGGACAAGCGCATCGACAGGCTGGCGGGCAGCACCGCGGAGGCCATCGACAGGAAGGGGAGGACAGTCCTGCTGTCCGACGGCAGCCGTCACGCCTACCACCGGCTCGTCATCGCCACGGGTTCGCGTGCAAGGCCACTTACGGCGCCCGGTGCCCGGCTCGCCGGGGTCCAGTCCCTGAGAACGCGGGACGACGCCCTCGAACTCAAGCGGATGCTGGTTCCACGGGCCCGCATTGCCATCATCGGCGCCGGGTACATCGGGCTGGAAGTGGCCGCTGCGGCGGCCGCGCGGGGTTGCGATGTCACGGTCCTGGAATTCCAGGACCGTGTCATGAGCCGCGTCACTTCCGTCCCGGTATCGCGCCATTTCGAACAGCTCCACGAGCGGCACGGTGTGCGGTTCGTGTTTGGCGCCGCCGTCACGGCGATCGAAGGGGACCGGCGGGTCGAGCGGGTGGTTACTGCCGACGGCCAAGTGTTCCAGGCCGACGTCGTACTGGCTGGAATCGGCGTGCTGCCCAACCAGGAGCTGGCCGCAGACGCCGGAGTCGAATGCCGGGACGGCATCCTGGTGGACGGGGACTGCCGGACCTCCGATACGGCAATCTACGCCACCGGTGACGTGACGCGGTTCACCAGCCCGGCCGACGGCGCCAGCCAGCGTCTGGAATGCATCCAGAACGCGCTGGCGCAGGCTGACAAAGTTGCCGCCCACATCACCGGCCATGAGGCCGCGGACCCAGAAATCCCCTGGTTCTGGACCGTCCAGCACGGTGTCCGGCTGCAGACCGCCGGGGTGCGCCACCCGGAGGACGACGTCATTGTGCGCGGCGATCCTTTCACCGGCAGGTTCTCCGTGGTCTATCTCCGCGACGGCCGCCTCTCCGCCGTCGACACCATCGCGGGCCTGGCCGACTTCCGGCCGGCCAGGAGGCTGATCGCCCACAGCGCCCTGATCGACCCGATTCTGGCGGCGGACCCCGAAATCCCCCTCGCCGCCGCGATTCTCAACGACCCCACTCCCACCGACGCTGCCCCCGCGTCCGCCCGAATCTAAGGAACAGCCATGAGCAACAACAAACTCACCGTCATTGACCGCGAAGGCTCCACCCACGACCTCGAATGGGAGCCGGACCAGACCCTTATGGAGGCCTTGCGTGACAACGACCTTCCGGTCCTCGCCTCCTGCGGCGGCACCGCCTCCTGTGCCACCTGCCACGTATTCCGGCTCTCCTGCCAGTTGGGCTTCAGCCGGGACCTCAATGGAGTCACCGTCACCCTGGCCCCGGAAGAATAGCGGAGGCGCGGCCGCGGGCTAAACCGGCGGATCGTTCACCGTGACGCGCACGGCGCACGCGTCCGCCGCCGCCTTTCGCAGGACGGCCGCGCGGGGATCGGGGACATCGAGGTACGCCAGGCGCGGCAGCCGGGCATACGCCTTGAGGACGGGCTGTTCGAGCACCTGGTCCGCCAATGACCTGTCGCCGCCGGGCACCAGATACTCGAAGACCTGTCCGTTAAAGACGACCCTGGCCTGTTCGGCGACGGCCTCCACCATCGCATCGGCCTGGTTGGAGCGTCGCCGGGCAAACCTCTGTTGGGACTGGCCTCCGGCGGCCGTCCGGGACTGCACGTACTTGGAGCCGGTCTTGGACGCACGGATGACACCCTCGCTGGCGACGGCCACTCCATACCCTCCGCGACGCACGAGGAGCAGGCCGAGGCTGCGGGGCTGGGAGGCCAGCGATGCCAGCCGCTCCACGGGACCGGGACCGCGCCCTGGCCTGCCGTCATCCGGCCAGGGCGCCTGCAGCAGTGCACTGGCGCCGTCGGCCGCAAGCAGCCGCACGCCGTCATCATGGTCTTCAATCTCCAAGGCGCCGTGGCTGGCACCGAACCGTTCCACCCAGCCGGCCAGCCGCGGGCCAGCCACAAACGCGGTGCGGGACGGCGGAGCGGAACGCCCGACTGGTGAACCGCTGTGTGGCATTGCCGAATCCCCTG
Organism: Arthrobacter sp. Soil_N43; assembly: GCF_057655195.1. Classification (NCBI taxonomy): domain Bacteria; kingdom Bacillati; phylum Actinomycetota; class Actinomycetes; order Micrococcales; family Micrococcaceae; genus Arthrobacter; species Arthrobacter sp. Soil_N43. The sequence continues at coordinate 5,852 of NZ_JBDGML010000022.1, read as the reverse complement.
CTTCCTGTGGCCGGACCTCGCCCGCTAAATCCTCGCCCGCTGAATCTATGAGTAGCCTATCTATGTGGATGATCTCTTTGGCTCCGGGCGGGGCGACGACGACGACGAAGACGGCGACGCCGCCCCCAGCGCGGGCAGCGGCCTGCCGTCCGGGAGGCCGGGCGCGTCCCGGAACACCTCGCCGCGCAGCCCGCTGGCCGTCCGCATGCGGCCGCGCACCATCGACGAAGTGGTGGGTCAGCAGCATCTGCTGGGGCTGGGGTCGCCGCTGCGCCAGCTGGCCGCCGGCGCCGACGCCGGGGGCCCCGCCGGCCCAAGCTCCCTCATCCTCTGGGGGCCGCCGGGCACCGGAAAGACAACACTGGCGCACGTGATCGCCAGGGGGCCGGGGCGGAAGTTCGTGGAGCTGTCGGCCATCACCGCCGGAATCAAGGACGTGCGCCGGGTCATGGATGAGGCGCTGACCGCCCGCGACCTGTACAAGACCACCACCGTGCTGTTCCTGGATGAGATCCACAGGTTCAACAAGGCCCAGCAGGATGCGCTGCTGCCCGGCGTCGAGAACCGCTGGGTGGTGCTGGTGGCGGCCACCACCGAGAACCCGTCGTTCTCGGTAGTGTCACCCCTGCTGTCCCGCTCCCTGCTGCTCACCCTCAAACCGCTGACCGACGCCGACATCGAAGGCCTGCTCCAGCGCGCCGTGCAGGATGTCCGCGGCCTCAACGGCAAAGTCCGGCTCAGCCCGGAGGCCCTGGACCACCTTGTGCGGCTTTCTGGCGGCGATGCGCGGCGGGCCCTGACAGCGCTCGAGGCGGCGGCCGGCGTGGCGTTCGGTGACGCGGACGACGTCGCCCCTTCCCCGGAAGGCACGTCCGCTGCGGACACTTCCGACGACGGCACGTCCTCCGCCGGCACGTCCGACGCCGGGGCGGTGCCCGAGGAACCGGTCACCGTGGAGCTGCGGCACACCGAGCGTGCGCTGGATGCTGCGGCGGTGCGCTACGACCGCGCCGGCGACCAGCACTACGACGTCGCCAGCGCCTTCATCAAATCCATCCGCGGCTCCGACGTGGATGCGTCACTGCATTACCTGGCCAGGATGCTGGAAGCGGGGGAGGACCCCCGCTTCGTGGCACGCCGCATTGTGATCTCCGCCGCGGAGGACGTGGGCATGGCAGACCCCACCGCCCTGCAGACCGCCGTCGCGGCAGCCCAGGCGGTCCAGCTGATCGGCATGCCGGAAGGCCGGATCGTCCTTGCCGAGGCGGTGGTCCACCTGGCCACCGCGCCGAAGTCCAACGCCGCCTACATGGGCATCAATAAGGCCATCGCCGATGTCCGGGCCGGGCTGGGCAACGGGATCCCGGCGCATTTGCGCGATGCGCACTACCCCGGTTCGAAGCAGCTGGGCCACGGGGTGGGCTACAAGTACGCCCACGACGCCCCGCACTCCGTGGCCAGCCAGCAGTATCCGCCGGACGACCTCGTGGGGCGCGACTACTACGAGCCCACCGGCAACGGCGCGGAGCGTGACATCGCCGTGCGGCTGGAGCGGCTGAGGAAGATCATCCGGGGCAAGTGAGCTTCTGGTAGGATGGATCGTTGTCTGGCAAGGCACGGACGCACAATCCACTCTATTTCAGCAATTCATGCTGTTCTGTTTTTTTGGTGGGCTGTCGCCCGGTGCCCAGTAGCAAAAGGCAGCGGTTGGCCGATGCTCTCCATCGTGGAGGCCAGTAACACTGACACACCGCAGATATTGGAAGGACACAAGTGGCTAACAACACTCGTGCTCGCCGTACCGCACGCCTCTCGCGTGCACTCGGCATCGCTCTGACCCCCAAGGCCGCCAAGTACATGGAGCGCCGCCCGTACGGCCCCGGTGAGCATGGCCGTGCCCGCAAGAAGCAGGACTCCGACTACGCCGTACGTCTGCGCGAAAAGCAGCGCCTGCGCGCCCAGTACGGCATCCGCGAAGCCCAGATGACCCGTGCCTTCGAAGAAGCACGCCGCACCAAGGGCCTGACCGGTGAAAACCTGATCGAACTGCTCGAAATGCGTCTCGACGCCCTCGTGCTCCGTGCCGGCTTTGCCCGCACGATCGCCCAGGCCCGCCAGCTGGTTGTGCACCGCCACATCCTGGTTGACGGCATCCGCGTTGACCGCCCGTCCTTCCGCGTCGGCGAGGGCCAGCTGGTCCACGTTCACAGCCGCAGCGAAACCATGCCTCCGTTCCAGGTCGCAGCAGCCGGCGCACACCGCGACGTCCTGCCCCAGGTTCCGGCCTACCTGGACGTCAAGCTTGACGCCCTGCAGGCACGCCTGGTTCGTCGCCCGAAGCGCTCCGAGGTCCCCGTGACCTGCGAAGAGCAGCTCGTCGTCGAGTTCTACGCACGCTAAATCTTCGGCAGCGTATCCAAAGAAGCCCGTGGCAAGCGCCGCGGGCTTCTTTGTATGTAAGGTACTTGGGGGACATCCGCGGTTGCAGCATGCTGACGCCGAGCACGATGTACCGTTCCACGGAGTTTCAAGGAGATGAACGTCTATGTCTGGTGGCGATATTGCCGGCCTGATCGCGGCCGGGGTATTTGCGCTCCTGGTCCTGTTGCTTGCTGTCCCCATCCTCAAGCTGGGGCGGGTGTTCGATGAGGTGCGGACCTCGATCCGTTCCATCAGCGACGGAGCAACGCCCCTCATGGACGAAGTCACGGCGACCGTCTCCACCACCAACCAGCAGCTGAAGAAGGTGGACGGTATCGCGTCCAACGTGTCGGACGCCTCGGCGAACATCTCGGCGCTGTCTTCCCTTGTTGCCGCCACGGTGGGCTCCCCGCTGATCAAGGTCGCCGCCTTCAGCTACGGTGTTCGCTCCGCCCTCGCCGCCCGCAAGAAGCCCGCCGGCCGTCGCAGCCGCTAAGCCACCCGGAGAACTGAAATGAAGAGACTTGTCTGGATGGGCATCGGCGTGGCCATTGGTGTCATCGCGTTCCGCAAGGTCAGCGAGGCCCAGTCAAACCTGGGGCCCGAGGGCCTGAACCGGGCCGTGGGACGGCTCGCGGACGGCGTCTACGACTTCGCCGACGCCGTCCGCGCGGGGATGCGTGAGCGGGAAACCGATCTGCGCACTGCGCTCGGCGTCGAGTCACAGGACGTTGTCCGCCACTAGGTGCGGCCGCGTGCCGGAAAACGCGCGAGAATTAAGAAGGTGGTCCGTTACGCCGGACCCGGATTTGAATCAAACTCACGCGCCAGAGCGCGTGAACCAAGAAGGGTATGAAATCAGCTCATGAAGTCGCAGGAGATCACAAAGCGCTGGGTGGACTTTTTTGTCAGCAAAGGCCACACCGCGGTTCCCTCCGCGTCGTTGGTCTCCAGCGACCCCTCCCTGCTGTTCACGGTTGCGGGCATGGTCCCGTTCATCCCTTACCTGACCGCCCGTGAACAAGCCCCCTACGCCCGTGCCACCAGCGTGCAGAAGTGCATCCGCACCGGTGACATCGAGGAGGTGGGCAAGACTGCCCGCCACGGCACGTTCTTCCAGATGTGCGGCAACTTTTCCTTCGGCGACTATTTCAAGGAAGACGCCATCAAGTTCGCCTGGGAACTGCTCACCACGAGCGTGGACGACGGCGGCTACGGACTTCCGCCGGAACTGCTCTGGGTGACCGTCTACGAAGAAGACGACGAAGCCAAGGACCTTTGGCTGAAGAACACTGGCGTCCCGGCCAGCCGAATCCAGCGCATGGGCAAGGCCGACAACTACTGGCACACCGGCCAGCCCGGCCCGGCCGGCCCCTGCTCGGAGATCTATTACGACCGCGGCCCCGATTACGGCGTCGAGGGCGGCCCTATCGCCGACGAGAACCGCTACGTCGAAATCTGGAACCTGGTGTTCATGCAGTACCAGATCGACAACGTCCGTTCGAAGGACGACTTCGACATCGTCGGTGAACTGCCCAAGAAGAACATCGACACCGGCCTCGGCATGGAACGGCTCGCCATGATCCTGCAGGGCGTCGAGAACATGTACGAGACCGACCAGGTCCGGCCGGTGATCGACAAGGCTGCCGCGCTGTCCGGCAAGGAATACACCTCCGCCGAAACAGTGGACGATCCCCACCACACGGACGACGTCCGCATGCGCGTCGTTGGCGACCACATCCGGTCGGCCCTGATGCTCATCGCCGACGGCGTCACACCCTCCAACGAAGGCCGCGGCTATGTGCTGCGCCGGCTGATCCGCCGCGCCGTGCGGTCGATGCGCCTGCTCGGCGTCGAAAAGGCCTGCCTGCCGGACCTCCTGCCCGCCTCCCGTGACGCCATGAAGGGTGTCTACCCGGTGGTGGAGACGGACTTCGACCGCATCAGTCGCATCGCGTATGCAGAGGAAAAGGCCTTCCTGCGGACCATCGCCTCGGGTACCGCGCGGCTCGAAGACGCCGTGAACGAATCCAAGGCCGCCGGGCGCCCGCTGTCCGGCGCCGATGCCTTCACCCTGCACGACACGTACGGCTTCCCGATCGACCTGACACTGGAAATGGCTGAGGAAGCCGGGCTGAAGGTGGACGAGCCCGAATTCCGCAAGCTCATGCTCGAACAGCGCAAACGCGCCCAGGCGGACGCCAAGGGCAAGAAGGGCGCGCACGCCGACGTCAGCGCCTTCCAGGAACTGCTGTCCGAGGGCGAAACGGTCTTCACCGGCTACACCGAACTCGAGGGCGAATCCCGGGTCCGCGGGATCCTCAGCGCAGGCCGCAAGGTTTCCCAGGCCGCCACCGGCGACGAGATCGAACTGGTCCTCGCCGAGACGCCGTTCTACGCCGAAGCCGGCGGCCAGGCTGCGGACACCGGCCTGATCACCGGCGACGGCTTCGTCGTCGAAGTCCTGGACGTGCAGCGCCCGGTGAGGGGCCTGAGCGTCCATAAGGCCGTGGTCCGCGAGGGTGAAATAGCCTCCGACGCACTGGTCAGGGCCGCAGTGGACCGCGAACGCCGCCACGCCGCCGAGCAGGCGCACACCGGCACGCACATCGTGCACGCCGCCCTGCACCAGATTCTGGGCCCGCAGGCCACCCAGCGCGGCTCGTACAACAAGGCAGGCTACCTGCGCTTCGACTTCGCCTGGGGCGAGGGACTCAGCTCCGCCACGCGCTCTGAGATCGAGGAGGTCTCCAACCTGGCCATCCGGAACAACTTCCGTGTGGACACCAAGGTGATGCCCCTCGCCGAAGCCAAAGCCCTCGGCGCCATGGCGCTGTTCGGAGAAAACTACGGCAGCGAAGTGCGCGTCGTGGAGATCGACGGCGCGTGGTCCCGGGAGCTGTGCGGTGGAACGCACGTCTCGAACACCTCGCTCATCGGCAGCCTGTCGCTGCTCGGCGAGCAGTCCGTGGGCTCGGGCAACCGCCGTGTGGAGGCCTTCGTGGGCATGGATGCGTTCCGGCACCTCGCCGCGGAACGCGCCCTCGTCACGGAGCTGACTGAAATGCTGAAAGTGCCATCCGGCCAGCTTGCCGACCGCATCGCCACCACCCTGACCAAGCTCAAGACGGCGGAAAAGGAGCTGGAGCGGCTCCGCAAGGAACAGCTCGCAGCCGCAGCCGCCCAGCTTGTCGGCACCGCCCAGGATGCCGCCGGCGTTCGCGTCGTGGCCCATGACGCAGGGCAGGTCGGCGGCGCCGACGACCTCCGCGGCCTGGCCCTCGACCTGCGGAACCGTCTCGGATCAGAGGCCGCCACAGTGGCCGTCGCCGGCGTCAGCAACGACCGTCCCGTGATCCTTATCGCCACGAACGAGGCCGCCCGCGCTGCGGGCGTCAAGGCCGGCGCACTGGTACGGCTCGCAGCCGGCA
>NZ_JBDGML010000021.1:0-21517 GCF_057655195.1 Arthrobacter sp. Soil_N43 | reverse complement strand
CCGCCACCTTGTCCCCCAGCACGGTGGCCTCGTCGATGTCATGGGTGACGAAGACAATGGTCTTGGCCAGGTCGCGCTGCAGCCTCAGAAGTTCGCGCTGGAGTTCGTCGCGGACCACGGGGTCCACGGCGCTGAAGGGCTCATCCATGAGCAGCACCGGCGGATCGGCAGCCAGGGCGCGGGCCACGCCGACCCGCTGCTGCTGGCCGCCGGAGAGCTGGGACGGATACCGCTTCCCCAGCCCCGAGGCCAGCCCGACGACGTCGAGCAGTTCCTCCGCACGCTTGCGTGCGTCCGCTTTTGACACGCCGTTCAGGCGCGGCACTGTGGCGATGTTGTCCAGGACCGAGCGGTGCGGCATGAGGCCGGAGGACTGCATGACGTACCCCATGGAGCGGCGAAGCTCTGCGGCCGGCACCGATGTGACATCCTTGCCGTCCACGGTGATGGTCCCCTTGGTGGGCTCAACCATCCTGTTGATCATGCGGAGCGAGGTGGTCTTGCCGCAGCCTGAAGGTCCGACGAACACCGTGATGGAGCCCTTGTCGATAGACATGCTCAGGTTGTCCACCGCCGGCTGTCCACCCTGGTACTGCTTGGTGACGCTCTGGAACTCAATCATGGCTTCGGCCATTCCCGGCTTACCTAACTGTCGGCGGCATCGGACGGTAGAGCGAGCTGATCATAAGCACGCTGATTTTTGGGTGTAAAGCGCGTCTTGACACAGCGTAACCAGTGCCTGCGGGAAAGTAACGGCAGACGCCCATACCGTAATCATTCGGAGACAACACCCGGCCGGATGGGTCGCCCGGCCACAGCCGCCGGGCTAGCCGTTTCTGTACCGTTCCGCCGCGCGCTGGCTCCTGCCCGCTACCACCACCTTCTGGTGCCATTCGCGCTGGTAGGCACGCCGGGCCGCTGCGTCGTGCCGCCGGTTCAGGGCGGCAAGCTCGCGCTGCAGCTTGAGATAGCTCGCCCAGCGCCTGGCGTCCAGGGTCCCGTCCGCGAGCGCGGCCTGGACAGCACAGCCCGGCTCACGGTCATGGGCGCAGTCGGAGAACCGGCACTGTCCGGACAGCTCCTCAAGATCGCCGAACATCTCGCCCATGCCCTCGTCGGCGTCGAAAAGCCCAAAGCCACGCACTCCGGGCGTGTCCATGAGTACCGCGCCGCCCGGCAGGGGCACCAGCTCCCGCGACGTGGTGGTGTGCCGTCCCCTGCCGTCCGCGGCCCGCACCTCTCCGGTGGATTGCACGTCGCTGCCGACGAGCGCGTTGATCAGCGTGGATTTGCCGGCGCCGGAAGGACCCAGTAGCACGAGGGTCCCGCCGTCCGGGACGTGGGCGAGCAGCTCGTCCAGGCCGTCGCCCTGCTCTGCCGACGTTGTCACCACCTCCACTCCGGCCGCCTGCAGGATCACTTTCCCGACGACGTCGTCCGCGAGGTTCGCGAGGTCGGCCTTCGTGATGATCACCAGCGGTGTGGCACCGGAATCCCAGGCGGCCACGAGTGTCCGTTCCAGCCTGTTGTGGGTCAGGGGCCGGTCGACCGGAACCACCACGCCCACCACGTCGATGTTGGCGCCCAGGACCTGCGCCTCGGAGGACGCCTCGAACGCCCGCTTGCGGCTCAGCTCGGACGTGCGGGGAAGCACGGAGACGATGGCCGGCTCTCCGGCGGCGTTGCGCCCGAGCCAGGCCCAGTCGCCGCTGGCAGGCACGGGCGGTGCCGCCGGATACGGGACGCGGACCAGTCCATCCGCCGTGGCGACGAGGATGCGGTTCCGGTCAACCCGGACGATCCGGGCGGGCACGTGCCCGCCGCTTACCGGGTGGGAGGTGAAGTGCGCGGCCGTGGAGGCCGTGAAACCATAGTCGGCAGGTCCCCGCAGCTGCGCGGTGCCGGGGTTGTGGTTGGAAGGGCTGTTTGCGGCCGTTGAAGGGCCGGAAGGAATGTTCACTGTGGACCTCTGGGTGGGGCCCCTGGCACCACGCGGCCGGTCCGAAGTATCGTCCGACTCCAGGCGGGCGGCTGCGTTGACGGCTGGTGTCTAGGCGGTGCCGAATAGCGGGGCAGGATTAATGAAGGAGTCTTTGCGTGTGCGCCCTGGGCGCAGGAATGCTGCAATCATCAAGTCCACCTCCCCGTCGCGGTTCATCCCGGATGCCGTATCCGGTCGCTCCCAACAGGATAGCCAGCCGGGTCACGGCTTGGCTAGGAAATCCCGGGCTAAAATCTCACTCCAGCTTGCCGTTGACCGGCCGCTCCCGGAACAGCCGCAGCCCCGCATCCACCAGCGAGACGCGGTTCAGGGCGCCGACTTCATCCAGCGGGATCCAGGCGGCGTGGGTGGTGGTACCGTCCACCTCGTGGCTGAGTTCTCCGCCGGTGATCCGCGCTTCGTAGACGAGCCGGAGTGCCTGGAAGTCCCGCTCGATGCCGTCCAGCCGTGATCCCGCGGGCCAGTGGCCGACGTCGATCCCCAGCATGGGGCCGATCTCGGCGTGGTAGCCCGTTTCTTCGAAGATCTCCCGAACGCATCCGTCGACCGGATGTTCGGCGAGGTCCAGGCCGCCCCCGGGAAGCGTCCAGCCCTCCTTGCCGTCCTGTTTCCAGTAGGCCAGCAGGATGGCGTCGTCGCGCAGGATCACGGCGTAGGCGGCGGGGCGGGTGTCGAAGAGAACGCTCATGAATCCAGCCTAGCCCGGCGGCTCTGCCCGCGGCTCTCCCGCTAGCGACCCTCGCCGACGAGCTGCAGAACGCCGAACACGGGCTCGCGGTCAAGGACCCGCACGTCGGTGACGCCGGCCGCGGCGAGGTGCTTCCGGAAGGAATCCTGGAGCCGGACAACGTTCATGCCCAAGCCGCTTCCCAGAATGACGGGGCCCTCCAGCCCGAGTTGCCGCAGAACCTGCGCGGCCATGCCGGCCAGGTCCTTGCCTGCCTGGTCGATGAGCTCCTGGCTGACCCGGTGGCCGGCGTCCGCGGCCTCCACCACATGCCGGGCCTGCTGGGCCCAGTAGCGACGCCCCGTGCTGGGCGAATGGAACAGGGCGATCAGCTTGTTGGGATCGTCAATGGCGCAGGACGCCAGCAGGGCACGGGTGAGTTCGTCGGGATCCAGCCCCTGGTTCATGCGGCGGAGGCTGTGGCGGACGGCTTCCCTCCCCAGCCAATAGCCGCTGCCTTCGTCGCCCAGAAGGTAGCCCCAGCCGCCGGCCCGGGCCTCTTCCCCCCGCCTGTTCCTCCCCCAGGCGGCCGATCCGGTGCCCGCGATGACGGCCACACCGCTGTCCGCTCCGCCGGCCGCCAGCAGCAAACGCGAATCATGGACCACGGTGACCCTTGCGCCCGGAACATGGGGGCTGATGAGTGCCGCCAGCGCGGCGGCGTCCTCATCCGTGTCGATGCCGCCGGCACCTGCGTAGACGTGGGCCACGGGACCCCGGCCGATTTTTGCGAACAGCTCCGCCAGATGCGCCGCCGCTTCGTCACGGGTGACGTTCTGGACGTTGGAACTGCCGACGATTTCGTCGGCCACGGGCTGGCCGTCCTCAAAGCGGACGCCCCGCGTCTTGGTGCCGCCGATGTCCAGGCCGATCACCGTGCCCGTGGAAGGAACGGTGCCCGGCGAAGGGGCGGTGCTGCCGGCGGGAACAGACAGGGCATCGGGTAGGTTGTCAGAGTCAGTCACCCCACCAGCCTACTGAAGCGCACCAGGAGCGGAGCAATGTCCACCAGCCTGTTTGGTACCCGGATCATCGCAGCACCCATGGCCGGAGGAACGTCCACCACCCGCTTCGTTGAAGCTGTCTACCACTCGGGCGGCCTCGGCTTCCTCGCCGCCGGCTACAAGACGGTCGGCGCGATGAGGGAAGAGGTGCAGGCCGCCAAATCGGCCGGCATCCGGTTCGGCGTAAACGTCTTCATGCCGGACAGGCGGCAGCTGCAGCCATCCGCCGAAGCTCTGGCCCGCCTGGAGCAGTACCGCGAGAGCCTGCGCGGTGACGCGTCCCGCTATGGCGTCGATGTTCCGCCGCTGACCCTGGATGACGACGATGCCTGGCAGGGCAAGATCGACGAACTCCTGCTCGACCCCGTGGAGCTGGTCAGTTTCACCTTCGGCCTGCCCGGGGCCGACGTGGTGGGGAAGCTCCGCCAGGCCGGCTCCATGGTGCTGGCCACGGTCACGAGCAGGGCCGAAGCAGAGTTCGCCGCTGAACGCGGCGTGGACGCCCTCGTCGTGCAGCACGGCAGCGCGGGCGCGCACAGCGGCGCCTTCCTGGCCGCTGGCGCGCCGGCCGCTGCCCGGTCCGCCGCACCCTCCACGACGGCGGAGCTGGTCCGGGAGGTGCGCGCCGCCGTCGGCCTTCCGCTGATAGCGGCCGGTGCAGTGTCCGACGCAGCGGCGGTGACGTCGGTGCTCAAGGCCGGGGCCGACGCGGCACAGGTGGGGACCGCACTCCTGCGCACGGACGAAAGCGGCGCCCGGCAGCTGCACAAGGACGCGTTGGGCTCTGACCGATTCACGGAAACACGGCCGACCAGGGCCTTTACCGGCCGCTACGCCCGCGCCTTGGTCAACGGGTTCGTGCGGGACCATGAGGACGCGCCAGAAGGCTACCCGGCCATCCACCACCTCACGGCACCCATCCGCGCCGCGGCGGCCGCCGCCGGGGACGCCGACCGTCTCAATCTCTGGGCGGGTACGGGCTGGCGGTCGGCCCGCACCGGGCCCCTCGCCGGGGCCATGGACACTCTCCTCGCCGCGGACTAAGCCTGGGTGGTGGATGACCGGGCGGCCGGGGCAACGTCCGGTCAGGTCCCGGAGCGGGCACGGACCAGCCCGGCCAGCAGCGCAGGTCCTTGCCCCAGCACGAGTTCCCGGAAGTGCCGCACCGGCTCGGGTTCCGGGCCGCTGCGCTCACGCCACGCCAGACCGATCTCGCGGTACGCCAGCTCCGAGTCCAGCGGCAGCTCCACCCACCCCAGGTCTCCGCTGCGGGCGGCACCATCGGGCCGGGGACTGCCACCGGGAGGCAGGATGCTCACTCCCAGGCCCGCGGACACCAGGCCACGGACGGTATGGGAGTCCTGGCTCTCAAAGGCTATCCGAGGCCGGAACCCGGCTTCCCGGAACAGGGCATCGGTGAGGGACCGCAGGCCGTACCCCGGGCCCAGCGCAACGAACGGCTCCCCTTTGATGTCAGCCAGGACGGCGGACCGGCGTCCGGCAACCCGGTGTGCGTGGTGCACCACGAGCCGCAGCGGCTCCCGGTAGAGGGCGGCCGAGCCGATGGTCCGGCTGGCTGCAGCCACGGGTGCCGTCAGTGCGAGGTCCGCCGCGCCGGAGGCCAGTTCCGCGAGGCATGTGTCCCTGGCTCCCTGGCTGAGGTGGAACTCGGTCTGCGGGTGGCGCTTCCGGAACGTGCTGATCAGCAGCGGCAGCGTGGCCTCACCGAACGTGTGCTGGAACGAGACAGCGATCCGGCCACGGACCACCTCGGATTCATGCCACACCAGGTCAAGGCCAGCGCGGAACTCCGCGAGCGCGGACTCGATGTAGGGCAGAAGTGTCCGGGCCGCCGGCGAGAGGCGGACACCCCTGCCCTCCCGGATGAGCAGCTCGGTGCCCACCACGGCACTGGCGCGGGCCAGCGCACGGCTCACCGTTGACTGCGGAACACCCAGCAGCTCGGCCGTTTCCGTGATGTGCTGCGTGCGGCCCAGCTCTGCGAGCAGCGGCAGGATGGGCAACAGCTGAACGAGCTGCCGGTGCTCAAGGTCCATTTGCTTTCCCAGCTCTTCCCGTTGTCGTTAGGCATGGTCGGTAAGCATCCACCCCTGCATGATTTTCTACCGAATCATGCATTGGATACTAGATCACGGCAGTCCTACGCTGAAAGCATGCGAATGCCCGCCGTTCCCGACTCCTCCGGCCAGCCAGGCTCCGGCCCCGGAGGATCCGCATCACCGGGCAAGCCGGATAAGACGGCGTGGGAAGGCCATGCGAAGGGATCGCCCGCTTACGGCAAGATCCTCGCGGGCCTGGCTTTTGCGGGCGTGGCGACCTTCGCGCAGCTCTATTCGACGCAGGCCGTACTGCCCCTGATGTCCTCGGAACTCAGCGTCACCGCGGCAGAGGCAGCTCTGACGATTTCGCTGGCAACGGTGGGGCTCGCCGTCACCGTCATCCCGTGGTCGTTCCTGGCCGACAGGATCGGACGGGTCAGGGCGATGACCTGGGGCATCTCCGCCGCCACCGTGCTGGGGCTGCTGGTTCCGCTCGCCACCTCGTTTCCGCTGCTGCTGGGGCTCAGGATGCTCGAAGGCATGGCGCTGGGCGGCATCCCCGCCATTGCCATCGCCTACCTGAACGAGGAGGTCAACAAGGCCCACGCGGCCATGGCGGCCGGCAGCTACGTGGCCGGAACCACACTGGGCGGACTGGCCGGACGGCTGGTGGCCGGCCCGGTGGGCGAACTGTGGGGCTGGCGGGCCGCTGCGCTCGCGGTGTCCGCACTTGCCACCATCGCTGCGGTGCTGTTCCTGGTGCTGGTTCCCAGGGCCAGGGGGTTCAGGCCTGCCCCGGCCAGGGGCCTTCGCGGCGCAGTCCGGACGCTGGGCGGCCACATGGGCAATCCGCGCCTGCTGGCCCTCTACGTCCAGGCCTTCCTCCTCATGGGCGGCTTCGTTGCCGTTTACAACTACCTGGGATTCCGGCTCTCCGGCGAGCCGTTCAGCCTGCCGGCAACGCTGATCAGCCTGATCTTCCTTGCCTATCTGTCCGGAACGGTGACCTCCCGCTGGGCAGGCGGGCTGACCCAGCGGTTTGGCCGGCGGACCGTGCTGCTGGCAGGCATCCTGCTGATGATGGCCGGCCTGTCCCTGACCCTCACCCACATGCTTGCGCTGATCCTGGCCGGGCTTGTGGTCTTTACCGGCGGGTTCTTCGCGGCGCACAGCATCGGGGCAGGCTGGACCGGCACCATCGCCTCCTCAGGACGGGCGCAGGCCGCGTCGCTGTACAACCTCGCCTATTACCTGGGCTCCAGTGTGATCGGCTGGGCGGGCGGCCTGGTGTTCCAGTCGCTGGGCTGGACGGCGCTCGCCGTCACCGTGATCGTGCTGGGATGCACGACGGCGGTGATCGCCGCCGTCGTGCATCCAAACGTCGTGCATCCAGCCGGCGTGCATCCAGCCGGCGTGCATCCAGCCGGCGGGGACGATCCCGGAAGTTAGCGCGTCCCTTCGATGGCCTGGACGAGGTCCCCGAGAATGTCCGTGGCGTCTTCCAGCCCCACCGAAACCCTGAGGAGGGTGGCATGCGGCTTGGCCTCCGCCGCCACCGGGCGGTGGGTAAGGCCGGCAGGGTGCTGGATCAGGGTGTCGACTCCGCCGAGGGATACCGCGTGCGTGATCATCCGGACGGCCGCCGGGACACGCTCCGCATGTTCGGCGCTGCGGAGTTCAAAGGCGATCAGGGAACCCGGCCCCGCCATCTGGGTGCCCACCAGCCCCTGCGGATCGCATTCGGGAAGGCCCGGGTAGCGGACCGTGCGCACCAGTTCATGTCCGGCCAGCCCGGCGGCCACCTTATGGGCGGTGGACTGCTGGGCCCGGACCCGGACGGGAAGGGTGGCGAGTCCGCGGTGGAGGAGGTAGGCCGGCCACGGCGTGAGGATGCCGCCGGTGATGGCCCGGACCTGCCGCAGGCGGACGGCCCACTCCGGCGATGCCGCCACCACCCCGCCCATCGCGTCGCCGTGGCCTCCCATGAACTTGGTGGCGCTGTGCAGCACGAGGGCGGCGCCGTGGTCCAGGGGCCGCTGCAGCACGGGGGTGGCAAAGGTGTTGTCCACGAGGACGGGAACACCGTCCGCCGCCGCCACGAGGCGGGCGATGTCCACGAGATCCAGGCTGGGGTTGGCGGGGGTTTCCACGACAACCAGTCCCGTGTCCGGCCTGAGCGCGGCGTGGACGCCCTCCGGCGCGGTGAAGGTCGCCTCTGTTCCCAGCACACCCGAGGCGAGTAAGTGGTCGCTGCCGCCGTAGAGCGGCCGGACCGCCACGACGTGCTTCTGGCCGCCGGCTACTGCCGCAAGAAGCACCGCGCTCAGGGCCGCCATGCCTGTAGCGAAGGCCACCGCGTCCGGCGCCCCCTCCAGCACCGCCACGCCGGCCTCGAACCGCGCCACGGTGGGATTCCACAGCCGCTGGTAGACGGTGCTTTGCCCCTCCAGGCGGGGGCCTCCGGTGGCCATCTGCTCGTAGGCGAGGCCGCCGTCCTCCACCGAGGGCAACGGTGCCGTTGTTGAAAGGTCGATGGGCAGTGCGTGGACGCCCTGGCCGGTTAGCCCGTCACGGCCGGCATGGACCGCCATCGAGTCGTAAGAAAGCATGATGCTCCTTGTGAATTATTCGCCATTGAACGCCGCAAGTATCTGGCAAATATTCGGAGATTGACAGCTCGCATGAATGGAATGGCCGGAAAGTCGCGACTAAGATGAACTGAGAACACCCTGAGGAGGACCAGTGAGCAGCAATGCGAAGAATATTCGGCTCGGGTCGGCACATGCCGAGCCGCTGGATGCCATCGACGAGCGGCTGCTGGCGGCACTCGTGGACGACGCACGCATCTCCAACAAGCAGCTCGCCGAACTCGTAGGAATCGCCCCCTCCACCGCGCTGATGCGCACCCGCGCCCTTTCTGAGCGCGGCATCATCCAGGGTTTCGAAGCCAAACTGAGCCTCTCGGCCATCGGACGTTCCGTGCAGGCGCTGATTGCTGTGCGGCTCCGCGCCCACGACCGCGAGCAGATCGACCGCTTCACCTCCCGCGTCCCCAAGCTGCCGGCCGTGCTGTCCACCTTCCATACCTCCGGCTCAGTGGACTACCTGCTGCACATCGCGGTAGCCACGACTGAAGACCTCCGAGACTGGGTGCTCGACAACCTGGCCACGGACCCGGTGGTGGGCCACACCGAAACCACGCTGGTGTTCGAGCACATGCCGGGCAACCACGGTCCGTTGCATGAGCAGGACTGACCGCAACTGACGCCGGAGGCGGCCGGTTACGCCAGACGGCGGGTTCCGTCAGACGGTCGGTTCCGTCAGGCGGACCGCAGCGACCGGCGCAGCGCCACCGCCGCCAGCGCCCCGGCGGCGATGCCACAGAGCACGACGAATCCGCTGGCGGCCCCCTCAAGCCCGTATGCGGCCGCTGCCAGGCCCAGCGCGATCACCGGTACCGCACTCCCCAGGTACGTGATCACGTAGACGGTGCTGATGATCTGGGCATGGCGTGACGCTTCCACCTTGCCCGCCACCTCGTTGAAGGCCGTGCGGAATGCGATGCCCTGGCCGACGCCGGCAGCCAGGCTGGCAGCAACCAGCAGCCAAGGATTGCTCCAGGCCGCCGCGGCTGCGATCAGAGCCACCGAGGCTCCAAGCAGCGTCAGACCGGCCGGAACGGCGAACCGGCTGCGGACGCCGATCAGCTGGCTCAGGGCGGAGGCGCCGAGGGCAAGGCCAGCGAGGACCCCGATGAGCGGCCTGGAATCCACACCAAGGATAGGTGCGAAGTAGCCGGGTGCCAGAGACAGGCAGAAACCAAAGACCGCGAAGCTCAGGAACCCGACGGCGGCCGCCAGCCAGAACGCGTCCCGCGCCTCGTGCGAGACCGAAGGCCGGCGGGGCGCCAGTGCCCTCAGCGGCCGCGGACCATCGACAGGCTTGATGGCCGGACGGGCGCGGAGCAGGTACAGCGGGACCAGGAGCACCGCCAGGACCACGGAGTGGATGACGTAGGGCGTGGAGGTGGGGCCGGGCAGCAGGGAGAGCACTCCCCCGATGGCCGGGCCGGCCGCCACACCGCCGGCGGAGGCCAGCAGGGTGAAGCGTGACGCCCATTCGGGCCGCTGCGGAAGCAGTTCCCGGAGGGCGGCCGAGCTGGCGCCGGTGGCCAGCGCCACGGCGATCCCCTGAAGCGCGCGCCCTGCCGAGAGCACGGCAAGGCTGTCCGCACCGGCAAAGACGAGGCCGCCGGCCAGGCCTGCCAGCACGGCTAGGAGCAGCGCCGCGCGGCGGCCGATGTGGTCCGACCAGTGACCTGCCAGCATGAGGGTGGCCACGAGGGCCAGGACGTAGGCCGAGAAGGCGAGCGACACGTCGAGGGAGGTCAGGCCCAGCCTCGCCTGCAGCAGCGGGTACAGCGGCGTCGCGAGGTTGGCCCCCACCAGGAGGGTGAAGATCACGACGCCCGCCATGGCCAGCCGCGCGGTGTTCGATGCGTCCCAGCCCCGCGCGCCGGCGGCCGCCGGCCGCATCCGAAGTTCGCTAAAGACGGTCATGCCCGTGCCCTTGCCTGTACGGCAGCGCCGGCTCCTTGTGGGAGCTTCCGCTGCAGCTGAAAATTGATACCTCCAGAATGGGCCCGGTGTGAGTAAATGGGGTGCTGCTTCGTGGGAAAATTGATCAAAATCATCAATCTTTGACCCCAGAAGTGAGCCGGAGTGATCAATTGAACAGCCTGGACCCCACCGACCTCCGCATCCTGCTGGAGCTGGTCCGCGACCCGCGGATCCAGATCGGCGAACTGAGTGACAAACTCGGCATCGCCCGGAACACTGCACAATCGCGCATGCGGCGGATGCTGCGTTCCGGCGTCCTCCGCGACGGCGGCCGGGAAATCGACCTGGAGTCCGTGGGGTACGACGTCGTTGCTTTCGTGACGATCGAAGTGACCCACCGCGAACTCGACGGCGTCGTGGGCGCCTTGCGCCTGCTCCCCCAGGTCCTGGAGGTACACGAGATCTCCGGCCGGGGCGACGTCTGGTGCCGCGTGGTGGCCACCGATACGCACAACCTGCAGGCCGCCCTCCGCTCGATCCTCCGGATCAAGGGGGTCATCCGGACGGAAACCGTGCTGGCGCTGCACACCCACATTCCCTACCGGACAGAGCCGCTCATCAGCCGGCTGGTGCAGGGCGCGTCCGTCCAGGCAACAGTCCATGGGGAATAGGATTCAAGGATGGATTGGCTCTCGTACATTTCCCAGATCAACTGGCTCGCCGTGCTGCTTGCCTTCATCGCCAGCATGGCCATCGGCTTCGTCTGGTACCTTCCCGCTGTGCTGGGCACGCGCTGGATGGAGGCCATCGGCAAAACGGAAGAGGAGCTGAAGAACTCGGAGGGCGGTGCGGGTATCTGGTTGCCCATGATGGTCTACGCCGCGCTGACTGCCGTCCTGCTCGCAGTCCTGATTGCCAGGCTGGGCCTGGACACCGCAGTGGCCGGCGGGCTGTTTGCCCTGGTGCTCGCCGTGGTATTCCGCGCCGGAGGCCATGTCATCCACAACGGCTTTGCCGGGCGCCCGCGGGCCGTCACCCTGATTGATTCCGGCCACGATGTGCTCGCCATGACTGCTGCCGGCGTCATCATCGGCGCGATGTCCTGAACCGCAACCCAAGGAACGGCGCACCGTGACCATCATCGATAACGCCGTCTATGTCGACGGAATCCGCAGTGCCGAACCCGATAACCTCGAGCAGACGTTCGAGACGCTGTCCGCGCATGGCGGCATGGCCTGGATCGGGCTCTACCGGCCCACCGAACTGGAAATGGCCGCCGTCGCGGCGGAGTTCGGCCTCCATGAGCTTGCTGTGGAGGACGCCATTTCGGCCCACCAGCGGCCCAAGCTGGAACGCTACGGGGACCACCTGTTTACCGTGCTCAGGCCTGCCCGCTACCTCGACGAAACCGAGACCGTGGAGTTCGGCGAGCTGCACATTTTCACCGGCAAGAACTTCGTGGTCACCGTCCGGCACGCCGAGATGTCCGGCGTGGGAAAGGTGCGGCGCCGCCTGGAGTCGCGGCCCGACCTCCTGCGCCATGGCCCCGAAGCCGTGCTCTACGCCCTGCTGGACCAGGTGGTGGACGATTACGCCCCCGTGGTGGCGGGGCTGGAGAACGACATCGACGAGATCGAAGACCAGCTGTTCTCCGGCGACACGACAGTGTCCCGGCGCATCTATGAACTGGCCCGAGGAGTCATCCAGTTCCAGCGCGCAATCCACCCCCTGCCGGGGATGATGCAGCAGCTGAGGCGGGGATTCGAAAAGTACGGGGTGGACACCGACCTGCAGCACAGCCTGCGTGACGTCGAGGACCACGTGGAGCGGGTGATATCCCGGGCGAACTCCTTCCGTGACCTCCTGCAGAACGCGCTCACCCTGGACGGCACGCTGACCGCCAACAGGCAGAACGAGGCAAGCGCGGAACAGAACGAACAGGTCAAGAAGATCTCGTCCTGGGCCGCCATCTTCTTCGCCCCGTCCTTCGTGGCGGGCGTCTACGGGATGAACTTCGACCACATGCCCGAACTGCACTGGGCCTTCGGCTACCCCCTGTCGATCGGGCTGATGGCAGGCACCGCGGGCCTGATGTACGCCATCTTCAAGCGAAAGGGCTGGCTGTAGGGGGATGTCCGGGTTCGAGCGGGGCCTCATCATCACGCCGGGCACCGACCGGCAGCTGGGCACCTACGGCCTCTTCCGGCCGGCTCCCTCCCAGCAGCAGGTCCTGGAACTCCCATCACACGACCTCGCCGTCAGGAGCGCCGGCCCCGACCTCCTCTGGGTGAGCTTTGCCGCGCTGTGCGGCGGCGCGCTGGGGAACGCCGACTACGGGACGCTGGCGGGCACGTTCCCGGCGTGGGTAGTCGACGGCGTCCCGTCCCCGGCCGGAGAGGCCGCCGCGGGCGCGGCCGCGGCCTGGCACCGCTTCCTCGAAGTGCTGGACACTCTCCGCGACCGGGACATCATGCTGATTCTCATCAGCCCGCGCCCCCTCGACTGGGAGGCAGGATCCCAGCCCGCCGGTCCGCCGTCGGACGTCGCCGCGACACTCGCCGGAATTGCGGACCGGCTCGCCGTATTGCGCCGGGTCGAATCCGACGAGCAGCTTCAGGACGAACAAACCAGCGGCTGCTAGCGAAGATGGCTGGACTACGTCAGCGCGCCGAAGCCAGCAGCCCCTCGTGCCCGCCTGCTGTCCCGCCGTCCTGTCCTGCAGCATCGGGCCCCGGACGATCGGCCCCTGACCCCAGGGCCGCGGCGATCACGACCGAGCTGGCCGACGCCCACGCCTGCGGGCGGCAGCTGGCGGGGAACGGTACCGGAGCCCGCATGGTGTCCGAGCCATGGCCGCCGAACAGCTCAGGCAGCCGCCACTCATTGGCCTCCGCCACCTTCAGCAGTCCCGACGCCAGCTGCGCGGCCTCATCACGGAAGCCGTCGGCCAGCATGCCGCTGATGATCAGGGCGGTGTCATGGCTCCAGACCGCGCCGGCGTGGTAGCGGGTGGGCCAGTACCCGCCGTTCGTGGTGGACAGGGTTCGCACGCCGTAGCCGGAGAACATGGTCGGATCCATGATGCGCCTGACCACCAGCTCCTGCTCCTCCTGGTTCAGGATGCCGGTACCGAGCAGGTGTCCCATGTTGGACGTGACGCCGTCGACCGCCTTCTTGTCGGCGTCGAGCGCCAGCGCGGGATAGGGACCCAGCTCGTCCTCACACCAGAACTGTGCACGGAACCGCTCCGCCATTCCTGCCGCGTAGTCCCGCCATTCCTGGGCGCCTGCGCGGCCAAAGGCATCCAGGAGCTCGGCCCCGACGGTTGCTGCCTCGAAGGCATAGGCCTGGACTTCGGCCAGGGCGATGGGACCCGTGGCCAGTGAGCCATCGTGCCACCGGATCGCATCACCGGAATCCTTCCAGCCCTGGTTGACCAGCCCGCGCCCGGAGGTGTCGAGGTATTCCAGGAAGCCGTCGCCATCCAGGTCGCCATGGTCCCGCAGCCATTCCAGGGCGTCCTGGAGGTTGGGCAGCAGCTCCTCCACCTCGGCCGCGGGCATTCCCGCCTTCCAGGCGTCGTGGAGGAGGCAGATCCACAATGGCGTGGCGTCGATGGTGCCGTAGTAGACGGGCGGCAGCCGCAGGGCCTGGCCACTCTCGGCCATGGTCAGGACGGTCCGCCGGACTTCGTGCAGGATCTTCCCGGGCTGCACCGCGGTGGTGTGGTCCGTCTCGGTTCCCTGCCGTCCTGCCAGGGCCCGCAGGGTGCCGCGGGCGATGGCCGTGGTGATGGGAAGCAGCATGCGGGCGGCGATGATGGAATCCCGGCCGAACATGGTGAAGAACCACGGTGCGCCGGCGGCGAGGAACGTGTCATGGGGGTGCGAGGAATGGGCAAGCCGCAGGCTGTTGAGGTCGCTGATTGACCGCTGCAGGAGGTTCCTGAGGCGCGGATCCGCGGACACCGGGGCCTCGATGGGCGCGCCGTCGCCGGCGAGCATCGGCGAATCGGCGTCCGTCAGGTCCGCCGCCCACTGGAGGACGGCGGCGGCTCCCGGCCGCACTTCCACTGCCCAGTCGATGGTGACGGTGCTGCCATTGAAGCCCACAGTGCCCGGCACTGTTTCGCTGCCGGATCCCGTGGTGAGGCGCAGCTCGGTGTCGGCATCGCGCCAGGACCACGTGCTGGCATGTGGCTGGACCGGCCGGAGGGATCGTTCGCCCTGCTTGATCTGCTCCATGGTGGTGTTGTCAGCCGCCAGCGCCAGGCGCACGTTGAGCGTGACGGGCTCACGGAACGCCGACTCCAGCGTCAGGGTCTCCGCCACCCGGCCTGTGCAGCCGGTCAGGGATTCGGTGTCCTCCCCCGGCCGGATCCTGCCCGATTCAGCGGTGCGGGTCCGCACGAGCGAAAGCAGCGGATCGGCCACGTCAGCGTCGGCGCGGACGAAGTAGATGTAGTCGGTCTGCTTCGAGGAACGCAGCTGGGTTGATACCCACTCGGGCTCCCGGCCGTCCACGGTCAGCACAGCCCCGCTCAGCACGCGGTCGTCGCCGCAGTAGATCCCTTGGGCCCCTGCCCCGCGGATCTGTCCGTGGGCGTCTGCCCATGCCTGGATCGGGGCGCTGAAGACGCCGGAAAGGTTGTGCAGGTACGGCTGCTCAGTGGCCACGGAAAACTCCTCGAATATAGGTGGGACGGAGACCGGAAGAGGGCTGCGGAACGCCTGCTGCCGACTGAACAGGGCAGGACCGGAGAAAATTTGATCGATCAAATTTTGCGCGCTACGATCTTCTCACAGCAACCGGCAGAAGGAAAAGTCACCGCGCCCCTTGCCGCCAGCGCGGGCACCGTCCGCCCGGACGCTGCCGGCCGACCAGCAACCCCGAGGAGCATTCGTGGCCCGGCCAACACTCGCAAGCCTTGCCGCCGAGCTCGGCGTGTCACGGCAGACCATCTCCAACGTGATCAACGCGCCGGACCGGGTGAAGCCGGCAACACTGGAGCGGGTCCGGGCGGCCATCGAAGCCGCAGGCTACCGGCCCAGCGCAGCCGCACGCCAGCTGCGCACCCGGCGGTCCATGAACCTCGGCATGAGGCTCATGCCGGCCACGGACGGCATCAACGGATCCATCCTCGACCGGTTCCTGCATGCCCTGACCGAATCCGCCCAGGACGCCGGGTACCGGCTGACTCTCTTCTGCGCCGATTCGCACGAGGACGAAGTCCTCCAGTACGGGGAGCTGCTCAATGTCGCGGGCATCGACGGCTTCATACTCACCTCCAGCAGCCGCGGCGACGTCCGGACGAAGTGGCTGCAGGATAACGGCACACCGTTCGCCGTCTTTGGGCGGCCCTGGGAGACGGCACCGGGGCACGATGCGGCGCGGCATCCGTGGGTGGACGTTGACGGCGCGGCCGGCACGGCGGAAGCCGTCACCATGCTCACCGGGCAGGGCCACACCCGCATCGCCTTCCTGGGCTGGCAGGATGGAGGCCCGGTCGGCGAGGACCGGCAGGCCGGCTGGGAACGTGGCATGCGGGCCCTGGCTCCCGGCCAGGATGTTTCGCGGCTCTGGGCCTCGGCGCCGGACACCATCTCCGGAGGCATCTCCGGCGGCCGGGAACTCATCGCGAGAGGGGCGACGGCGATTGTCTGCGCGAGCGATTCGCTGGCCATCGGGGCCGCGGAAAGCCTCCGCGAGATCCGTCCTGAGCTGTTCTCCCCCGGGCAGCCGGCCGGACCCGGAGTGCGGGCTGCCGTGGTGGGGTTTGACGACACCCCGGTGGCAGCGGCCCTGGGGCTCTCCAGCGTGGCCCAGCCGGTGGAGGACGCCGCCCGGCACATAGTGCGCCTGCTGACGTTCGAGCTGGCGGGCCACAGCGGAGAGGGCAGCGCGCCCGAGCAGCACTTGCTGCTGGCGCCGCACGTGGTGGAAAGGGTCCCCCTGCCGCTGGCGCCTCCGCGCTGACGTCGGCGCTGACGTCGGCGCTGACGTCCGGACCGGTCAAGGGCCGCCAGGTGTTCCCCTAATCCCAAGCAGGCGGCTGTATCATCCGTCTACCGCTGCCGTAACGGGTCTCGAGGATCTACGGCTGCGGTAGGTGGCCCGCCCTGGTTCACGGGGAATGGGCGGGCCACCGCCCCAGGGGCAACGCCGGATGCGAAGGGAGACCCACGTGGAGCCTGGCATTCACTTCGCCGCATTCATCTGCGTGGTTCTCGCCGTGACGTGCTTCACCGTCGGCGCGGTGATCTCCTGGCACCCACGTCAACTGCCGATCGGCAAGGGACAGGGAACGGCCGGCGGCCACCTTCGATTCGCGATGCTTGCCGGGACGGCCTTCAGCCTTACCGGGGCCGCGCTGATCGTCAGGACCCTCATCTGATGGTTGGCCCGCCACCCTCGGGTTGCTGCAGGCAAGTGGGCGGGCCACCTGAACCATTGGTATTGCCCCGGAGAGCCATGCGCCCAACACGGCCAGCGCACTGGTTCAGGTTGTTCTCTGCCGTTTCCGGCCCGCCACGCCTGGATGCCCCGAGCTCCTGGTTCGGAGGCCTCTGTTTCGAGGACTTCAGGCTTCAAGCCCGTGAAATCTGTGGAGCTAAGGGGATTCGAACCCCTGACCTCTTCGATGCGAACTGTGGATAACGTGAGTTCACGCTTGCTCACGAAAGAGTGCCACAGCGCGCCGTTACGCGGAATCAGGCTCACGTTGCCTCACGCTCGGTCACATCCGATTCACGCTCGTTCACGCCCAAAGTGTTATGCAAAGTGTTATTCCCCCGGTCCTGCGCAAAGTGACCGCTCTCGGCCATCGAGGCGCATAGGACTCTCTGTGAACACAGCAGACGGAATAGCAAACGGCCCTTCATGGATGCCGTCGGAATTGAAGACACGAGAAGAAGCGGCGGCATATTTGCGCCGTTCCCCCGGGACCTTGGCCAATTGGGCGGCCCAGCGGAAGGGACCGCCATACTATCGTCAACTGGACGGCGCCGTCGTCTATGCGATCGAGGATCTGGCTGAGTGGCTGGCTGCCCAGCGAGTGATGCCGAGGGCAGCATAGTGGCCAATCATGAGACTCGACCGGGGTCATGGGGAAAAATTCCACCCGCAAAGAGACAGCCGGACGGCAGCTACAAGGCCAACGGACGATACAAGACGATGGACGGGAAGCTCCTCCAGCGTTTTCGCACCGGCACCACTGCACGCAAGGCCGAGGACGCCCTTCTGGCCGTCTTTCAAACAATGGCTGTGGAGGACGCAGCCAAGCACTCGGCGGAACTCAACAGGACTTCGGGACGTGAGCCGGAGGTACTCTTCGGTGAAGTTGTTGAGAGCTGGATCTCATACATAGAGGAAGGCGGCAAAGCGCTGCGGGTTAGCACTGCCTATGAGTACGCACGTATGGCAAGGGCTGACATCGTGCCCTCTCTCGGCGCCTTGAAGCTGGCTGACGTTGACATCAAAGCCTGCGCAAACTTTCTGCATGGCATCGTCAGCGGAGGCCGTTACTACGCAAAAGCAGAACATAACCGGGCTGTTCTTTCTAACATCCTGGAGTGGTGTGCCGGCCTTGGTCTCATTCCTGGCAACCCGGTGAGGCAAGTGGCCTATCTCCCCAAGCCCAGGAAAAAGCCAGTCCAGATAATCGAAAAGGAGGACATGGCCAAAGTTCTGTCCTCGGTGCGACGCCATGGGGAGGTTCAGATAAACGCCAAGCGGCCGGGACCGCCAGAAAACCTGGACATCCCGGATGGCGTGGAGTTGCTCCTGGCCACGGGGGTGAGAATCTCAGAACTCCTTGCACTGCGGTGGGATGACGTGTGGATCGACAAATTGGACGACGGCTCCAACTGGGTGCAGATCAACGGAAAAGTGGGCTGGGAGAAGGGCAAGCCCATGCTGCGTCACGACTACGGAAAGACAGGCAACAAAATCCTTGACCTTCGCATCAGCCCCGAAGTTGCAGCAATGCTCCGCGCCCGAAGAGTCAACGAAAGGCGTTCCAATCCCAATGGGGCGATCTTTCCTGCTCGGGGCGGCAAATGGATGCAGCCCCACAACTTCCGACGGCGCTGGCGCGCAGTCCGGGAGGAACTGCAGATCGCGTATGACTTGCCGGCTGAAGAAGTCCGCCTCGGGAGGAAACAGGAACACCGCCAGTCATCCCCGATCGAAACCGTCACCCCTCATACTTTCCGACGTTCGGTGGGGACATACATTGCAGAGACGGTGTCAATCGACCAGGCCGCCCAACAGTTGGGGCACAGCCGGACAGCTGTGACAATCCGGTCTTACCTCAGAGAACGCCAGGAGGCTCCGGACAGCAGTGAGTATCTGGCCAGTGTCATGTACAGGCGGCAGTAAAACCACGCTCCTGAAACCTCGTCGCTTTTTCGCGTCGCCACGGAGCCATCATGCCAACTGGGCGGCCTCCGGCGCCGGACGAGCTGCTCGATGGACGCGGAGGCTTCGAGGGTGCAGAAATTTTCGGTACCGCGCCGTTCGGCGGCCGCCCCGGCACCGAGGGCGCTCAGGACTACGACGATGGGTTCGGCTGTGGCTTGGTCGGCGGCGTTGCCGGTGGTGTCGGTCATAAGGTGCTCCTCAGGGGTGTCGGGTCGTTGGCATTCATGTGTTTGCGGCATTCCCCCCACCGGGCACCGGCCGACAGGAAGAAGCCGCTGCGGGGTCTGGGCCCCGTGTCGCGTACTGGTTCGTGGGCGGAGCGCAGGGTCCCTTCGAAACGGTCGAGGTCGCGTCAGTACCGGATGCAATCAGGGGCTATTGCGTTGCTCCCGCCAGGACTATCCTTCCTACGACACTCTCCTGAAAGGACAGCATCATGAGCGAAAAGGAAGAGGGCAGCGGATCCGGCAGGCCCGAGGATGCTGACGACCTCCTGGATGAAATCGACGAGGTCCTCGAGCAAAATGCTGAAGAGTTCGTCAGGGCGTTCGTCGATAAGGGCGGCCAAGGCGCAAGCGACTTTCTCTCGCAGCAGTTCTTCGCTGACGCAGTTGCCAATGCGGTTGTTGGTGGTGCGGCATATGAGGCGCTGAAGTGGACGCTCCAGAGCGGTATCCGGGCGTTGCGGAAAGAATTGACGCTGCGTCCTGACACTCACGTGCGGCCGATATTCACGGAAGGCCCGTTGCTGCCGGAGGGCAGAATCTTGGACTTCACGAATCCCGACGGCTCCTTCAAGGACAGGCGCGACGAGGAGCTGCTGAAAGCTTACTTCGAGTTCGTGGCCGGGATTCTTGGCGATGCTCCGCCTCACCACAATATTCAGGAGGCAAACGCCCTCCATGCGGTCATGTTCACCCGGCAACTGCTCATCCGAACTGGCTGGGTACAACTCCCCCCGAAGCAGGCCAAGGTACTGCACGCCGCTGGTCTGAAACGGACGGGAGCGAGTCTCACGGCGGCGCAGATGACTGAGGAAATCGTAGGAGCGTGGATGAAGAGAAACCCGAAGGCGTCCAAGGGTATCTATGAACTGTGAGGGTGACGCTGGCGGAACCGACGGTCGCCGCTCCAATGGCGGGTGTCGGTGCCCCGGTCTGGTCTTCGCTTATGCAACGTATCGGTACACGCTAGTTGAAACGCATGCCGTCCTTGTCGATGAAATCGCGCACAGCGGAGCAAGCCCGGATCTGGAGCATGCCCTCCCAGTTGCCAAGTCATGGGCGATTCTTCGGCGATTCTTCGGCAGCCTGATGCACGCTGCCCCGAGCTTTGGGGTTCCGCTATTTTGACTCAGGCCACGTGTCCGAGCCGAGAGTTTCTCTCAGCGGGATGAGGCCTGGGCGACTGCCCGGGCCTCATCTCACCTCTGTTTACGGAATGCGAACCGTTGACGCTGAGTACTTGATGGCTGTGGTGTATCCGGCCTTGGTGCCGACGACACGGACCTTGATTGTGTCGTAGCGATCGGCGGCAACCAGCCGGTAGATCCTCCCCGTGGCACCGGCAATGGCGACACCTGACCGGTACCACTGGTATTTCAGGGTCGTCCCGTAAGTCCAACTCCCGGGCACCACGGTCAGGGAGTATCCGTAACGCGGGGTGCCGCTGATCCTGGGAACCGGCGCGACGAGCGTTCCGGCGACCACCGCTGCGGTTGCCGCCGAGTCCTTGGCTACAGTGGTGTAGCCGGCCTTTGAGCCGGTGACGCGCACTTTTATGGACTTGCCGAGGTCTGCAGCCCCCAGTGTGTACTTGGCTGCTGTCGCACCGGCGATGGCGGTGCCAGAGCGGTACCACTGGTATTTGAAGATCGTCCCGGACGTCCAGGTTCCAGGGGCAGCCGACAGTGCGTATCCGACCTTCTTGGTTCCCGTGACCGTCGGAGCCGGCGCTGTCAGGGTTCCGGCGGCGACTGCCCCAGTTTCAAGTGAGTCCTTTGTGACGGTCGTGTAGCCAGGCTTGGAAATGCTGACCCGTAGCTTCACCCGCTTGGCTAGATCGGTCACAGAGAGTCGATACCCGGGTCCAATCTCCCCGGGGACGGCCACGCCGGAGCGATACCACTGGTAGCGCTTTGTCAGTTGGGGGTCATAAAAGATGGAGGTGCGGCCCGTATTCCAGGTTTTCGTATCGAACGTCAGCACATTGCCCACTTTCACTGCGCCGTTCAAGACCGGGGTTGGGGCTACGAAAACGGCAGGAGTCACCCTCGTAGTGGGCAGGGATTCAACGGTGTGGATGGCATATCCCGGTTTCGTGATAGTCAAGCGGATAGTTACGGCATGACCAATGTCGGCAAGCTGAACGGAGTAGTCCATACTTGTAGCCCCCGGAATTGCCACACCGTCTCGGTACCACTGGGAGGCCCGGGATTGCGCCGCAGGAGTTGAGAACCAGTCGTAGCTGTACCTTGGCACCGACAATGTTTCCAGATACCTGGGTGTCCCTGAGATCCTCGGAATCTGAACCTGGCCGAAGGAACCTTCGGCGATAGGCCCTGTCGGAGCGGATTCATTCATCAGGGGCGTATATCCTGGCCGGGACCCGGTGACCTGAACCGTGACAGCCTGACCGGCATCTGCCGCGGCCAGCACATAAGTGTTCTCAGTGGCGCCGGTGATGGCAGCACCAGAGCGGAACCACTGGTACTCCAGGCTCACCGGTGACGGCTCCCACACCCC
>NZ_JBDGML010000020.1:0-15032 GCF_057655195.1 Arthrobacter sp. Soil_N43 | reverse complement strand
CCGTTCAGACCAACGCGCGTGGTCCTCGCGTTCGCTGCAGCCGTGGCAGGGGTGGGCGCGCAGTGCCCGCCGAAGTTCGGCGATCTTCTTTTCCTGGTTCGGCAGCCCTGCTCCGAGGCCGAAGTCGGCGTTGCGCGGGTTGCCGGGAGCCGGCGGACGGTTCTCCCGCAGGGCATTGCGGACGGACGAGGCCAGGTCCCTGCGGGATTTCGGGACCTTGGCGTTGAAGGACTTCGGAATCCTGATCCGGGTCAACGGGGATATGGGCCCCTCGAGGTCGTCGATGCCGATCCGGCGCAGCTGGTTTTCCATGGTGAGCACGGCCGGGCGCGGCTCACGTGAGCTGTGGTCGGAACTCAGCACCACTGCGTAACCGGGGGCTCGGCCGGCCGGAACGTCAACCACATCACCTGGCAGGAGGCGGCTGAGGGAATCCTCGTTCAGCGATTTCCGTGCCCTGGATTTGCCCCGTGAGGTGAAGTTCTCGGCGTCGGACAGCTCCCGCCGCAGCCGGGCATATTCGGTGAAGTCACCCAGGTGGCAGGTCATGGACTTGGCATACCCCGCCAGGGATTCCTCCCGGCTCCGCACCTGCTTCGCCAGACCCACCACGGAGCGGTCAGCCTGGAACTGGGCAAACGAGGATTCGAGGATTTCCCGTGCCCGTGGCCGTCCAAATTGTGCCAGGAGGTTGATACTCATGTTGTAGGTGGGCCTGAAGCTGGAATTCAGCGGATACGTCCGCCGCGATGCCAGGCCCGCAACTGCCGTCGGGTCGGTGCCGGGCTGCCAGAGCACCACGGCGTGGCCCTCGACGTCGATGCCCCGCCGGCCCGCCCGGCCGGTGAGCTGCGTATACTCCCCCGCCGTGATGTCCACGTGCGCTTCGCCGTTGAATTTATCCAGCTTTTCCAGGACCACGCAGCGTGCCGGCATGTTGACGCCCAGGGCCAGCGTTTCCGTGGCGAACACAGCCTTGACGAGGCCCTCGGCGAAGAGCTTCTCCACCACTTCCTTGAACGTGGGCAGCATGCCGGCATGGTGGGCCGCTATGCCCCGGAGCAGCCCGTCGCGCCAGTTCCAGAAGCCCAGCACCTCAAGGTCGTCGGACGGGATGTCCTGCCCGGCTTCATCGACGCGCTGGGCGATGATCCGCTGTTCCCTCTCGGTGGTGAGCCACAGCCCGGAGGCAACGCACTGCGAGACCGCGGCATCGCAGCCGGCCCGGGAGAAGATGAAGGTAATGGCGGGCAGCAGATCCTGCCGGTCCAGGCTGGCAATCACCTGCGGCCGGCTGGCCCGGCGGATCGCCGTGCGCGGTGCCGCCTGCTGGGACCGGTCCTCGGCACGCTGACGGTGTTGCCGCCGCTGGCTCCTGCCGCCGTGCCCGAACCGGCCCTGGAAATTCAGCTGGCTCTCCGCGCGGGCCATGGACAGCAGTTCCGGGTTGACCTCGAATCCGCGCTGTCCGGCGTCGTCCGCGCTGGGCGGGGCCGGGAGCGCCGAGGCGGTGGCGGGGTCCCCTTCGGGGGCGATTTCGTCGAAGGCCGTGTCCCCGGCGAACAGATCCACGATCTCCTTGCCCACCATGACGTGCTGCCAGAGCGGGACGGGGCGGTGCTCGGAGACGATGACGTCGGTGTCTCCCCTGACCGTGTCCAGCCACGCACCGAATTCCTCGGCGTTCGAGACGGTGGCACTCAGCGAGGCCACCTGGACTTCGCTCGGGAGGTGGATGATGACTTCCTCCCACACCGCGCCGCGGAACCGGTCGGCCAGGTAGTGGACCTCGTCCATGACCACGAAGCCGAGGTCGTCGAGGGTCGCTGAGTCGGCGTAGAGCATGTTCCTGAGAACCTCGGTGGTCATTACCACCACGGGCGCGTCGCCGTTGATGCTGGTGTCGCCGGTCAGCAGGCCCACATTGTCGGCACCGTACTTGTCGGCCAGCTCGGTGTACTTCTGGTTGCTCAGTGCCTTGATGGGCGTGGTGTAGAAGGCCTTCAGCCCGCGCTGCAGGGCAAGGTAGATGGCAAACTCGCCAACAATCGTCTTTCCGGCACCGGTGGGCGCGGCCACCAGGACGCCCCGGCCGTCCTGGAGCGAACGGCAGGCGTCACGCTGAAAGTCGTCCAGTTCAAAGTCAAGGGTGCGGGCGAACGCTCCGAGGTAGGTTTTGGATTCCGCCGTCCGTTCGGCGCTGGCCCTGTATCGTTCGGCTGGCGACATTGAATCCGGTGATGTGGACATTCCTCAAGCCTAGCTGGGCGGACGCTAGAGATTCTTCAGTTCGCTGCCCGGGGTCGCGATATCGGCCGTGGCCTCGGTCTCAGCTGCGCGCTTGGCAGCCCGGCGGTCGCGGCGGCGGTCATTGAGGAGGCACAGGCCGATGGCGGCGAAAAACAGTGCAAGCATGGGGCCCGCGAGGTAGAACATGCTCATGGCGTCGGCTCCCGGCGCTGCCATGGCAGCGAACAGGCACACGAGGAAGACGGTGATCCGCCAGCTCTTGACGAGCTGTTCGCCGCGGAGGATTCCGGCGAGGTTCAGTCCGAACAGGACCACGGGCAGCAGGAACGCGATGCCGAACGCCAGCAGCAGCCGGAGGACAAACGACAAGTAGACCTGGGCGCTGATGAAGTTGGAACCGCCGGACGGAGTGAATTCCGTCAGGACCCGGACAGCATTGGGCAGGACCAGCCATGCCAGCGTGACGCCGCCGACGAACAGGGGCACGGCCGCCGCGACGAACGACAGGGCCAGGCGCCGCTCCTTTTTGTGGAGGCCGGGCACGATGAAGGCCCACAGCTGGTATAGCCAAACCGGGCTGGCGATGATCACGCCCAGGAATACGGAAACCTGGATCATGAGGTCGAAGGAACTTGCCACGCCGTCAAAGTTGAGGGTCGCCTGACGGCCCTCGTTCTCGTTGAGGTCGCGGATGGGCTTGATCAGGGCGGCCAGCATCGGCTGGTAGACCATGAACCCTGCGACGGTGGCAAGGACAACCGCGATGGCGGACTTGAACAGCCTGTTCCTGAGTTCTTTCAGATGGTCCAGCAGCGCCATCCGTCCCTCAGGATTGGATCGACGACCCATGGTTACTGCCATGTGGACTTAGGCGCGGTTCGGCGGCTGAGCGTCGTGGCCGTCTGCAGGGTTGTTGTCGGTGGTGGCTGAACGGGGGTGGTTCACGACTTTGCCTTCAACAGGACCGGAACCGTCCTTCGCGTCCGCCGTGTCGTCCTTCTTCATCTCGCGGACTTCCGACTTAAAGATGCGCATCGACTGGCCCAGGCTCCGGGCCATGCCGGGAAGCTTTGGTGCCGCGAAAAGCACCAATGCCAGAACGATGATAATGATGAGATGCCAGCCTTCAAGCCTCATGGCGGGTGGTCCTTTCGTTTAAGTACATCCTACGTTTATCCCAATTCGATGTCGCGCAAAGCCTGGGGCTGTCCCCGCTCGGCCTTGCGACGGATCCTGCGCTGCCGCCGGATCTCCACGCGGGATGACTTTGATTCGTGGTAATCATGGCGCATCTCGTGCGGTGAGGCAAAGACGGCGGCTCCCGGCGGGATTCGCTGCGTCCGCGGGGCGTCGCCGTCCGCTATGTCCGCCGCGGAGTCGGGGTCGGGCAGGTGGCCCAGGTTGTCGCCGGCCGCCCCAAGTTCCTTCACGGTTGTCATGAATTTCCGGAACAGCCGGATTCCCAACAGGAGATAGAAGAGCAGGGAAAGCGCTATCAGCGCAATCCAGATCAGGATCCATGACCACCAAGGCATGCTGAGTAGTCTAGCGGGCGTACTGGGCCAGGGCCGCTTCGATCCAGTCCCGGGACGCCTCCGCGAGCCCGGCGGGCTCGAGAATCCTGACCGCACCGCCGTGCTGCGCGACGAACATGGGCAACCATGAGGTGCTGCCGAACCGGATCTCGGCAACCAGTCCGCCGTCGGGCAGGGCGGCCGTCCGCTCCGCGTAGTAGTCGTCCGCCAGCCCGGCGCCCCGTGCGGTGAGCTGAACGGTCACCAGGGTGTCGTCGTCGTTCGGGGTGAAGAGTTTGGCCGGAAACCCGCCGTCGGGCAATACTGGCGCCGAGACGGGGCGTCCGTTCGGCCTGAGGTCTTCAATGCGGTCCAGCCTGAAGTTCCTCAATCCTTCCGCCGAGTGGCAGTACGCCTCGAGGTACCAGGTGTTGTCCATGGAATAGAGCCGGAGAGGGTCCACGTCGCGCTCCGAGAGGGAATCCTTTTGTGCCGACAGGTAGACAAGGTGTAGCTGCTGCCCGGATGTGACGGCCTCGCGGATCGTCTCGAGGTTGGCAGTGTTGCCCGGACCCACCTCCGGAGACAGTGCACCTGCCCGCAGCCCCTCCTCCCCCGCGGCCGCCACGAGCTTCAGTGTGACGGACTCCAGGGCACCACCTTCGGCGAGCCCGGGCAGCCCGTTGAGGGTTTCCAGGCCCGTCAGCAGTGCACAGGCCTCGTCCACCGTGAACCGGACGGGCCGGTTAAGCTCCAGTGACTGGGTGATGAAGACGTGGTCGTCCTCCCACTGGATGTCCAGCAGCTCATCGGGATAGCCCTGCGGAAGGCCAGAGCAGATGAGGATCAGCAGGTCGTTTTCAAGTTCCTGCCGCGTGATGCCGAACTGGTCCGCCACGTCCTGGATGTGGAGGCCCTGGTTGTGCACCAGGAAGGGCACCAGCTGGAGCATGCGCTTGAGCTGGTCCTCGGAAGTGCGTTTGCGGGCGCGCTTCCCCGTGGCACCGCCGGAGAAAGTGTAGGAGGGCACGGGCTCGGCCAGAAATGCTGCGGCGCCCTCCAGCCGGCGCCGGACTGCGGAGGCCAGCTCCGCGGGCTCGACCACTTTGGCGTTCGGACCATAGGACGCAAGTTCCTCGCCAAGCAGCTCGGCGTCCCGGTAGGGAACCGCCAGCCGGTCCCACCCGTCGTCGGGCCTTCCGGCCGCTGATTCGACGGCGCCTGATCCGGCGACTGATCCGGCTCCTGATCCGGCGGCGGCAGGGTCCGCCCGCTTCCGCAGCCCCAGCAGGCGGTCGTTCCGGACATCGACGACGGCGGACCGCAGCGGGAGCTCCGGGAGGCTGTCCAGTTCGGCGCGGACGTTAAAGCCGGACGGCGGCACAAAGGTTTCCTTTGCCAGGACCGATACCGCGGACGTGAAACGTGAGAGCCGGAAGAACCGTTTCGCTTGGCGGCCACGGTCATAGCCCACCAGGTACCACTGGCCGAACCGGCTGCCCAGTCCCCAGGGCTCGACCACCCGTTCCTCTTCCCTGCCGGTGCTGCCGGCAAGGTACCGGAACCGGACCGGGTGCTGGGCGTGCATCGCGGCCACGAGGTCTTCAAAGGCCTGGCCCGCCGGCTTAATCCGGGGCTGCACGCCGGCCGGCAACGCAACGTCCGCCAGGCTGCCCGAGGCCTGCAGCTTGCGCATGGCGTTCGTGGCCGCCGGGCCGAGGGCAGCTTGCTCCCACAGCTGGGAGGCCAGCAGCAGGACCGTCCATTCATCACGGGTGAGCTCCACGTCGGGCAAGCGGTTCGATTCCCTGCCGATCCGGTACCGCGTAGTCGCGGGATCGTCCGAACTCCATCCGAGGTCCGTCACGGTTTCGACCTCGAAGCCGAAATCCCTGAGATCGTTTTTGTCCCGTTCGAACATTCGGCCAAAGGCCGCGTCGCTCGCCGCGCTGTCGTAGATCTTGTCCCGAAGCTCGCTGCGCCGCAGCCCGTACCTGGAGTTCAGGAGGGCGATCAGGAGGTTCAGCAGACGTTCAGTTCGTTGGGCGGACACCCTCGCTACGTTACTAAAGCTGGGTGCGGAAAAACGCCAAAGCGCGGCAACAAAGCGGAATTTCCTTCCGATTGTTACCGCGCTTCAGCTGAAGCGGGACGCGCGACGCCTAGGGAGCCGGCCTGCCGCAGGGCATCCGGTGGATTTAGCGGACGCCCACGAGGTCCACAACGAAGATCAGGGCCTCGTTCGGGCCGATGGCGCCGCCGGCACCGCGTGAGCCGTAGGCGAGCTCCGAAGGGATCTCGAGACGGCGGCGGCCGCCGACCTTCATGCCCAGCAGGCCCTGGTCCCAGCCCTGGATGACCTGGCCGACGCCGACCCTGAAGTCCAGCGGCGCGCCGCGGCCCCAGGAAGCGTCGAACTCTTCGCCGGTGGACCAGGCGACGCCGACGTAGTGGGTGGAGACGGTGTCGCCGGCCTTGGCTTCGGGACCGTCGCCCTCGATGAGGTCCGTGATGACGAGTTCCGTGGGAACGGGGCCTTCAGGGAAGTCAATTTCCGGCTTCTGGCGGTCGAGGTTGCGCTGACCAAATGACATGGTTGCTCCTTCTGCTAGGTAGGTGAACTGCTCTGGGGAACTTACTTGGTGCCGAGGATGTCGACCACGAACACGAGGTCGCCCTTGGCTTCGCCCTGGCCGGCGTCACCGTAGGCGAGGGCCTTGGGGATGACGAGGAGCACGCGGGAACCGACAGTCTTGCCGGTCAGGCCCTGGGTCCAGCCCTTGATGACGTTGTTCAGCGGGAAGGTGGCCTTCTCCTTGCGGTCGAAGCTCGAATCGAACTTCTTGCCGCTGGCGAGGGCGACGCCCACGTAGTTCACCGTCAGGGTATCGGTGGCCTTGACCTCGGGGCCCTTGCCCTTGATCAGGTCCTGCGCGATGAGCTCCTTCGGGGCTGCGACGCCCTTGACGTCCAGCTCGGGAACGCCGTCCTTCTCGGTGACCTTCGGCAGTCCTGCCGGTGGGGTGACGCTGTCACCTTCGGGCTTGTCCAGCACCTTTGGCGCGTCCTTGGCGGACAGCACCTTGATGATGAGGAGCTGCGAGGGCTGCGCTTCGGCGCCCTGCGCGGCAGCCTGCCCGGGGGCAGCCAGTGCCAGGTGCGACCCGATCTTCGCGCCCACGAAGGCGTTGTAGATGATGGGGCTCTGGGTCTTGAGATCGTCGTTCAGCTCAATGGGCTGCGGGTCCTTGGGGAAGCTGTCATCAAGGGTGGCGCCGTCCTTGCCGTTCAGCGCCAGGACGGAGACCTCGGCGATCTGGTTGGCCTTAACCCGGTCTCCGCTGCCTTCTGTCACCACCTTCACCGTGGGCTCGGTAACGTCGAGGGGCTTCGTGAATTCGACCTTTGGAGCCTTCTTGTCTCCGTTTTCAGTCAGCTTCAGGGAGTCAAGCTTTGCTGTCTCACCCGCGGACTGGCTGGTCGGCTCCGGGGCTGCAGGCTCTCCGCCGCCGCAGGCGGTCAGCAGAAGCAGTCCGGGAATGAGAATTGCTAGTAGTCGGCGCACTTAAGAACTTTCGTCGGGGCAAGATGGATGCTGCCGGGGCGAGGAATGCGCCCGGCCAAGCAGTCGCGACCGCAAAACGGCCTATTCCAGAGTAACGCCTGAACCTGAATATCAGCCCATAGAGTCAAGAAGCGCATCCACGCGCTCATCGACGCTGCGGAACGGGTCCTTGCACAGGATGGTCTGGTGCGCGCGGTCATTGAGCTTCAGATGGACCCAGTCGACGGTGTAGTCCCGTCCCAGTTCCTGCGCCCGCCGGACAAAGTCACCGCGCAGTTTCGCCCGAGTGGTCTGCGGCGGCGCATCCACGGCATCCTTGACGGACGTCTCCTCGGTGACGCGGCGGACGGCCCCGCGGGACTGGAGCAGGTAAAAAAGGCCACGGCTGCGGGAAATGTCATGGTAGGTCAGGTCCAGCTGGGCAATGCGGGGGGCGTCAAGGCCCAGACCGTGCCGGTTCCGGTAGCCGTCCATGAGCTTCTTCTTGATGGCCCAGTCGATTTCGGTGTCGATGGTGCTCGTGTCGCCGCTTTCAATGGCTTTCAGGGTCCTGCCCCACAGATCCAGGATCAGCGGCACGTGCGGATTGTGGGCGCCGTTCTCCTGTACGAAGGCCGTGACCTTGTTCAGATACTCCTGCTGGATTTCCAGCGCTGTCAGCTGGCGTCCGTTGGCAAGCCGGACCAGGGCACGGCCGCTCAGGTCGTGTGAGATCTCGCGGATGCTGCGGATCGGATTCTCCATGCGCATGTCCCGCATGATGACACCGGCCTCGATCATCCGCAGGATCAGGTCAACCGTTCCCACCTTGAGGAGCGCCGTGGTTTCGGACATGTTCGAATCCCCGACGATGACGTGGAGCCTGCGGTAGAACTCGGCGTCGGCGTGCGGTTCGTCGCGGGTGTTGATGATCGGGCGTGACCGGGTAGTGGCTGACGAGACGCCTTCCCAGATGTGGTCCGCCCGCTGCGAGAAGGCGTAGGTTGCGCCGTGCGGTGTCTTGAGGATCTTGCCGGCACCGGCGATGAGCTGTCGGGTGACGAGGAACGGGATGAGGATTTCCGCCAGCCTGGTGAATTCGCCGCGGCGCGGAATCAGGTAGTTCTCATGGCTGCCGTACGAGTTGCCGGCAGAGTCCGTGTTGTTCTTGAACAGGTACACCGTGCCGTTGAAGCCTTCAGCCGCGAGCCGGGACTGGGCCTCGTCCACGAGGTCGTCCAGGATGAGTTCTCCGGCGCGGTCGTGCGCGATCAGCTGCACCAGGTCGTCGCATTCGGCCGTGGCGTACTCCGGATGCGAGCCGACATCCAGGTACAGGCGGGAGCCGTTGGTCAGGAACACGTTGGACGACCGGCCCCAGCTGACAACCTTGCGGAAGAGGTACCGTGCCACTTCCTCGGGGGCCAGCGGGCGGGAGTCCGGGCTCGAATATGAAATGCCGAATTCGGTCTCGATGCCGAATATTCTCTTATCCATCTCAGCTCTCCTCTGCCAGAAGGTCCATGACATCGGCGTCCGTCAGCCGTCGGAAAGCGCGCCGCGTGCCCCTGCTGCTTTCCGACACCCGGTCCAGCACCGCAACTTCGAGGGCTTTCGCAGGAAGGTCGCGCGTCTCATTGTCCGTTGCGAGGCCTTTGACGGCGAGCCGGATGGCCCCGGCAAAGGACAGGTCGCGCTGCCATCCCGTCTCCACCGCTCCGGAGACCTTGTCGGCCTGCCCGCCCATCACGATGAAGCCGTGTTCATCCGCGATGGAGCCGTCAAACGTGAGGCGGTACAGGTGGTCCCGGTCCTGGGACGCGCCCACCTCGGCCACGGCCAGCTCCACCTCAAAGGGCTTTTGCTCCGCGGTGAAGACGGCGCCCAGGCTCTGCGCGTAGACGCTTGCCAGCCCGCGGGCGGTGACATCCTCGCGGTCATAGGAGTATCCGCGGACATCCGCGTAGCGCACCCCGGCCTGGCGGAGGCTTTCAAATTCGTTGTACTTGCCCACTGCCGCGAAGGCGATCTTGTCGTAAATCTCGCCGATCTTATGGAGGGACGGTGATGGGTTTTCCGCTACGAGGGCAATGCCGTCCTCGCAGCTGACCACCACCACTGAACGCCCTCTGGCAATGCCCTTCCGTGCGAAGTCCGCACGGTCCTTCATCAGCTGCTCGGGCGACACATAGAACTGCTGGGTCATGTCAGGCCTCCCGCCGGGCAGCAGCCCTGGACTCGATGATGGTGCCGGCGATGTCCGCGAGTTCCCGCTCGGCGACGCGCCGGGCGCCCGCGCGGTTGACGGTGTAGACCACGGGCCACAGTTGCCGGACTGGATCCGGGCCGCCCGTGGCGGAGTCGTCGTCGGCGGCGTCGTAGAGGGACTCGACAGCCACGGCGATTGCTTCGGCTTCGGTGAGGTTGGGCCGCCAGAGCTTTTTCAGGGCACCCCGGGCGAACATGGCGCCGGAGCCGACGGCGTGATGCTCCTGCTCCTCGTAACGGCCACCGGTGACGTCGTAGGAGAACAACCTGCCCACTCCCGCCGCCGTATCGAATCCGGCGAACAAGGGAACAACGGCGAGACCCTGCATGGCCATGGGCAGGTTTCCGCGGATCATTGCGCCGAGCCTGTTGGCCTTGCCGTCCAGGCTCAGCAGTGTGCCTTCGATTTTTTCGTAGTGTTCCAGCTCAACCTGGAACAGACGCGTTAGATCGATCGCGATGCCGGCCGTCCCGGCGATACCCAGGACCGAGTACTGGTCCGCCGGGAAGACCTTCTCGATATGGCGGCTGGCGATGATGTTGCCCATCGTGGCCCGGCGGTCACCGGCCATCACGATGCCGCCGGCGTGTGTCATGGCCACGATCGTGGTGGCGTGCGGTACCTGCAGGGGCTGGCCGGCGAGGTCGCTGCCTGCAAGCGGCCTGGTGAAAGGAAGCAATTCCGGACGGTCGCGTTGGAGATGCTCAGTGAACGATGAGGTGGCGTTGGCGGCTACCTTGTTGGCTGTTGTCTCCTGCACTGGTGCACTCCTTCAACGTGTAATTCGGCGGCGGTCCGGTACCTTAGGCTTCCGTGCCCGGTGCGGGGTGGGGCGGCTGCCGGGTTACTGTCCGCCCTTTTGCACGAACGCCCTGACGAACTCTTCGGCATTGGATTCCAAAACGCCGTCGATCTCGTCCAGGAGGTCATCGACACCCTGGGTGGATGCAGATGCCTGTCCCTCAGCCGGTGCGGGCGGCGCGGGGACCTCTTCCTCAACCTCGGTGTCGCGTGGCTGCGGCTGCTGTTGCTCCTGCCCTGCCATGTTCATCTCCTTCTTCAGGTCCCGCCGCCTCCGGTGGGACATCCTGTATGCCCATATTGCCACGCAAAGCGGCACTTCGGGGTTCTTTATGCCGGTGGCGGAGCCGGCGTCGATCCGAGCAGTTCCGCAAGGAACGGACCGGCCTCGCGGTGCCGGGCGAAGAGGGCCCCGGTCAGTGCTTTCGTGCCCCGCAGCGGCTCCCGCGTAGGAACCCGCTGGAGCCTTCCGTAGCCGGGAACGTCGAAGATCACCGAATCCCAACTGGCCCCCACCACGTCCTTGCTGAAGCTGCTCACGCAGCGTCCGCGGAAGTATGCCCGCGTGTCCGACGGCGGTTCGGTGACCGCCGCTG
The DNA here is from genome assembly GCF_057655195.1 of Arthrobacter sp. Soil_N43. Lineage (NCBI taxonomy): Bacteria > Bacillati > Actinomycetota > Actinomycetes > Micrococcales > Micrococcaceae > Arthrobacter > Arthrobacter sp. Soil_N43. The sequence goes on along the minus strand of NZ_JBDGML010000020.1, from coordinate 4,058 downwards.
CGATGTCGGCGTCCTTCACGATGCGCTGCATGCGGTCCCGGGACAGCAGGCGGTAGTACAGTCCTTTTTCCGGCCGGATGTCGGCCCACTGCAAGTCCACCAGCCCCAGCCGGGCATCACCCCATTGGAGGCCGTCCCGTTGCCGGTATCCCTCGAGGATGGACAGCTTGGCGAGCCACTCGACCGAGGAGGCGGCAGCAGGACGGTCGCTGTCCAGCTGGCTCAGGGTGGTGGCCCACTGGTCCAGCACGGCGTGGGTGTGCCCGTCACCGTCCACCGCGTCGGCCACACCGGTGTCCTGGGCGAGCTTCGCGGCGGCCTCGTGATAGATCCACTGCAGGTCCAACGCAGTGACCCGGCGGCCGTCCACCAGGCGGATTGTGGCCGTCAGCGACGTGTCGTGGCTGACCGTCTGCAGCGCCGCTATGGGTTCGTGCACCTCAATCTTGGGCGCCAGTCCTGCCTCGATCAGGCTCAGCACCATGGCAGTGGTCCCGAACTTCAGGTAGTTGGACGCCTGGCTGAGGTTGGCATCGCCAATGATCACATGGAGCCGGCGGTACTTATCGGCGGTGGCGTGCGGCTCGTCGCGGGTATTGATGATGGGGCGGCGGATGGTGGTTTCCAAACCCACTTCCGCCTCGAAGAAGTCCGCGCGCTGGCTGATCTGGTAGCCCGGGCGTGAACTGTCCTGCCCGATCCCCACGCGGCCCGAGCCGCAGATGATCTGGCGCGTCACGAAGAACGGCGTCAGCCCCCTGACGATGTCGTTAAAGGGGACCGAGCGCGGCATGAGGTAGTTCTCGTGGGAGCCGTATGAGACAGCCTTGTTGTCGGTGTTGTTCTTGTAAAGATTGACCGGCGGAAGTTCGCGGTCGCTGGCCAGCCGCCGGACGGCGGCCAGCGCCACGAGGTCGCCTGCAGCGTCCCATGCCACCGCGTCAGCCGGGTTGGTTACTTCCGGGCTGGAGTACTCCGGGTGGGCGTGGTCCACGTACAGCCTGGCCCCGTTGCCGAGGACCATGTTCATCAGGAGCGAGCCGGACTCATCCTCGCCGTCCAGTTCCAGCTCTTCCCGTCCATAAGCCAGTGCCACTGCCTCGGCGTCCAGCACGGGAGGCTGGTCGGTCAGCTGGCTCGGGTGTGCCTGCCCGCGTTCCAGCGTCCAGCCGCGGGCGTCGTGGAGCGGTTCCTCGTCCGTGTAGTCCCACCGGGTTTCGGCGCCTCCTGCTGCGCGCAGCCGGGTGACCTGGGCGTACGCCTGCACCACCCGGGCGGACATCATGGTGGCGTTGGCCCCCGGCGCCGAGGGGGCATGGATGCCGTATTCGGTTTCGGACCCCATGACGCGCATGGCGCCCCCCTGGGGCAGCGCTCCCCCGGGAGTTGCCTCGGAACCGGCCGTCACAGGTACTGGCCTGTGTTGGGCATGGTCTCGATGGACTTGCCTGGCTCCTGCCCCGCCTTGCCCTGGACGATGGTGCGGATGTAGGTGATGCGCTCACCCTTCTTACCCGAGATGCGTGCCCAGTCGTCGGGGTTAGTGGTGTTCGGCATGTCCTCGTGCTCCCGGAACTCGTCGACGACCGCCCGCAGCAGGTGATCGATGCGGAGTCCCTTCTGCTGTGTGATCAGCAGGTCCTTGATCGCGTACTTCTTGGCGCGGTCGACGACGTTCTGAACCACGGCTCCGGAGTTGAAGTCCTTGAAGTACAGCATTTCAGTATCGCCGTTGGCGTACGTGACTTCGAGGTATTCGTTGGACTTCTCCGTGGAGTACATGGCCTCGACGGTCCGCTGGATCATGGCGTCAACAGTCTCCTGGACGTCACCGTCATGCTCTGCGAGGTCGTCCTCGTGGAACGGCAGGTCAATGGTGATGTACTTCTTGAAGATGTCCGCCGCCGCTTCGGCGTCGGGCCGCTGGATCTTGACCTTCACGTCGAGGCGTCCCGGCCGCAGGATGGCGGGATCGATCATGTCCTCACGGTTCGAGGCACCGATGACGATCACGTTGTCCAGGCGCTCCACGCCGTCGATCTCGCTGAGCAGCTGCGGCACGATGGTGGTTTCGACGTCGGAGGAGATGCCGGTGCCGCGGGTGCGGAACAGCGAATCCATCTCATCGAAGAACACCACGACGGGGCTGCCGTCCGACGCCTTCTCCCTGGCGCGGGAGAAGATCAGCCGGATGTGGCGCTCAGTTTCGCCGACGTACTTGTCGAGGAGCTCCGGACCCTTGATGTTGAGGAAGTAGCTCTTCAGGTCGATGTTGCCGGACCGTTCGGCCGCACGGGCCGCCAGCGAGTTGGCCACCGCCTTGGCGATCAGCGTCTTACCGCAGCCGGGAGGGCCGTAGAGCAGGATGCCCTTGGGTGCCTTAAGGCCGTGTTCGCGGTACAGGTCCGGGTGCAGGAAGGGCAGCTCGATGGCGTCCCTGATCTGTTCGATCTGCGGGCCCAGGCCGCCGATGTCCTCGTACGTGATATCCGGCACTTCCTCAAGCACGAGGTTTTCCACCTCGGACCGCGGAACCTTCTCCAGGGCATAGCCGGTCCGGGAATCGATGGACAGGGCGTCGCCCACCCGCAGCTTTTCCGCCAGCAGCGGGCCGGCCAGCCGGATGACGCGCTCCTCGTCTGCGCGGCCGAGAACCAGGGCGCGGTCCGGGCCGAGCATTTCCTTGAGCGTGACGAGCTCGCCGGCACGTTCGTAGCCGAGGCCTGCCACGACCAGGAGCGCCTCGTTGAGGAGCACCTCCTGGCCGACCGCAAGCTGGTTCATGTTCACGAGGGGGCTAATGCCCACCCTCATCTTCCGTCCGGCGTTGAAGATGTCCACCGATTCCTCGGTGGCGGCCTGTCCGCTGCTGCCGGAGGTGGGTTGCCGCCGCGGGTTCAGCTGGAGAATTGTCCCGAAACTGTACGGCGGCTGACCCTCCTGGTCGAGGGCGTTTTTCAGCCGGAGGATCTCGGATTTGGCGGTTTCCAGCATGGCAACCAGCTTGGAGTTGTTCTGCGTGGCAGCTGCCAACTGCCGGTCGATGTGCCGTAGCTTATCCCGGAGGATATTTACCTGCCGGTCTGCAACAGACAGCTCATTGGCCGCTGCCTGCTCGGCCGGCGTAGGTACGGAGTCGTTGTTCGGCGTATCCATCATCCATCAGCCCCTTCCTGCGCTTCTCTTAAGACCATAGCCCCAAGTTGGCGAGTACTGCTGAAGACATCCGAAATACGGACTAGTTTGTGATCTCCGGATCGTCTTTGACGTTCGTGCCCGCGATCGCATCCCGGGCAGCACGCCGAAGTTTCTTGTCGGAGACGAGCCGCTCACCCACGGCGCCGGGTGTCCAGGCGTTGACGTCGTCCTCGTTGAAATCGGTCTTGGACGGCCGGCGCTTCACGGAGATGCCGGTGACGCCGGCGGCGAGCCGCCGGGTGACCAGCAGGAAGCCGGTGTGGGCCACCATCCGGTGGTCGGGGCGGACGGCGAGGCCTTCCAGGTGCCAGCCGCGGACCAGGGACTCCCAGGCGTCCGGCTCCGTGAAGCGGCCGTCCGCGCGGATGGCCTCGGCCGTGCGGGAGAGCTGCGTGACGGTGGCGACGTAGTTGATCCACACCCCGCCCGGGGCCAGGACCGTGGCGACCGCGTCAAGGCATTCCCACGGCGCCAGCATGTCCAGCACCACGCGGTCGATGGATCCGGGCTCTTCCGTGCGGACCACTTCTTCCTGGAAGTCGCCCAAGGAGATCTTCCACGCCGGGTGCGGCCCGCCGAAGATGGTTTCGACGTTACCGCGGGCAATTTCGGCGAATTCCTCGCGGCGTTCAAAGGAGTGCAGGTAGCCCTGGTCACCGACGGCGCGCAACAGCGAGATGGACAGCGCGCCGGATCCCACGCCCGCCTCCACCACCCGTGCGCCGGGGAAGATGTCGGCCATGGTGACGATCTGGCCGGCGTCCTTGGGGTAGACGACGGCAGCACCGCGGGGCATGGACAGGACGAAGTCCGAGAGAAGGGGACGCAGGGTCTGGTACTGCTGCCCCACGTTGTTCACC